>NZ_JBFTML010000033.1:0-57612 GCF_056396925.1 Pseudomonas sp. 05N433
GTGGCGAGGGGGCTTGCCCCCTCGCCACAAAAGCTCCCTCGCCACAGATAATCCCGCCCCTCCCCCACAACATGTGTTTGGCGGTGTTCCTATGGCCAATGCCGAGAGAAGACCGGCGCCAATGCAGGGTGGCGGTCGAAGCGTTCGAGCCAGGCGAAGAACCCCGGCCGCGCAATGCGCAAGTGTTCCCGGGTGCCCGCCCACCGCGTTACCACCGCTGCCAGAATATCCAGCGCGCCCGGTTTTCCATCGTCCAGGTACAACTTGCCGGCGAACTGATCGGCAAACACCTCCCAATGCCAATGCAGGCGTTGGCGGGCACCGGCCATGAGGTTTTGCCGGGACGACTCGTCCGCCTCGGCCAGCCAGCGTTCGGGGTAATCGATGATGCCGATGGCGGTGTAACAATTGCTGACGATATACACCAGGCCATGAATCACCTGATCGCGCTTGATCGGATTTTCCGGCAACAGATTCGACTCCGGAAACGTAAGGCCCAGGTGAATCAGGATGGCCGCACTCTCGGTAAGAACGCCGCCATCAGGCAGTTGCAGAGTGGGAACCTGCTTCAGCGGGTTGAGCTTCTCCAGCGCATGCAGCGCCTGCGAGGACGATGAAACGTCGATGAAGCGATAAGGAACCTCGCACAGTTCCAGCGCGGCTTCGATGGCGGCCGCCCCCGAATTCTGATGCCCATAGAGCTGGTACATGACTAAATCTCCTCTGCGACTCTCTCTTTGTAGCAGATGCCAAAGACTGCGCACGAACCATGTGGGAGCGAGCTTGCCCGGTTACCCTCCCGCGCGCTTCATACAGCGCTGATAGCGCTCGTCGACCCGCTTGGCAAACCACGCCGTGGTGAGTTTTCGGGTGATTTTCGGGCTTTGCAGCACGATCCCCGGCAACACCGCCCGGGGTAATGGCCGGCCTTCGGCCTGTTCGGCCAAAGCGAAGACGCGTTGATAGAGCGTGGTGTCCTCGAACTGAAGACTTTTGCCCTCCTCCAGTTGATCCCGAATGGTCGGGTTGCGCATGTCCAATTGCTTGCCAAGGGTGCGCACCGCCAGTTCCGTGGCGCCGGGCATAATCGAGTCGTAGCGCACCAGGTCGCCATCCAGCGCCAGCGGGATACCCGTCGCACGACTGACCGCGTTCTGAAACGCCGCATTGCGGCTGGCGTACCAACCGGCGTTGAAATCGGCGAAGCGATACAGCGGCTGCTTATAGCTCACCGGATAGCCGAGCAAGTGGGCGATACCGAAATACAGGCCACCGCGACGGGTGAACACTTCGTGACGAATCGAGCCGTTCACCGGGTAGGGATAATCCCGCACATGCTGCTCGGCAAAGTCGATGCTGACCTGCATCGGCCCGCCGGTGTGCACCGGGTTGAAGCCGCCGAACAAGGTCCGGCCCATGGGCACCATGCCGATGAAGTCATCGAAAATCTCGCTGAGCTCTTTCTCGCTGCGCACGGCATTCAGCCGGTCGCTGTAGCTTTTGCCGTTGGGTGAACGCACCTGCAAGGCACCGCTGACCAGCAAGCCGGGGATGTGGGCCTTATCGGCGCGGCGGTCGATTTCATCCCGGGCGATCTTGCCCAGGCCTGGCACCAGCGGGTCAGCCTGAAACGTCGACTCTTGCTCAGCGACCGCGAGTACCGAACACAGGTTTTGCGTGGTCGGCGAAATCTTTTGCGCGGCAAATGCTGCGTAGATGTCCGTGGCCCAGCCCTGACGGTCGACCGTTTTGGCCGGCAGCAGGCTGACGATCTCGGCCTTGACCTCGGCAGGCTTGCGGGCCGGCGGTTCCTGAGGGCGCTGAGTGCCGCAACCGGCCAGTACCAACAGCGCGGCCACGCTCATGATCAATCGATTGGCTTGCATGGTGCTCCATCAAATCCGTTGAGCCGGGTTAACCATACGATCAATGGCATGGCGCAGGCTATGACTATCCCGCCCTCTCCCTGTTCCGTAGCCGCTGTCGAGCCTGCGAGCGCGTCCCGGTTGAACCATACTTGATCCACACACCGAGGAGGACAGGCTCATGAACCGTAGCGACGTGCTGATCATCGGCGCCGGCCCGACCGGGCTGGTCCTGGCGCTGTGGCTGAGCAAGCTGGGGATTGGGGTGCGGATTATCGACAAGACCTCGGCCCCCGGTACTACCTCACGCGCGTTGGCAGTACAGGCCCGAACGCTGGAGCTGTATCGCCAGCTCGACCTCAGCGACGCCGTGGTGCAGAACGGCCATAAAGTGTGCGCCGCGAATTTCTGGGTCAAGGGCGAACCGGTCGCACACCTGCCGCTGAGCGCCATCGGCGAGGGGTTGACGCCCTATGCGTTCCTGGAAATCTATCCGCAAGACGAGCATGAACAACTGCTGATCGAACGCCTGGAGACCTTTGGCATTACGGTGGAGCGCAACACCGAATTGCACAGTTTCGAGGAAACTGGCGATGGCATCACCGCAACGCTGCGCTTGCCCGATGGCCAGCAGCAAACCTGCCAGGCCTGCTACCTCGCTGGCTGCGACGGCGCCCGCTCGATCGTGCGCAAATCCCTGGACACCGATTTTCCGGGGGGCACCTACCAACAGATTTTCTACGTGGCGGATGTGCAGGCCCGCGGCCCGACGTTCAACGGTGAATTGCATGTGGACCTCGACGAAGCCGACTTTCTCGCCATTTTTCCTTTGTCCAGCGAAGGTCGCGCCCGACTGATCGGCACGGTTCGCGACGAACGCGCCGAGCGCGCCGAAACCCTCCAGTTTGCAGACGTCAGCAGGCGGGCCATCGAGAATTTAAAGGTGCAGATCGATCAGGTGAACTGGTTCTCGACCTACCGCGTGCATCACCGGGTAGCGGATCACTTTCGTACCGGACGCGCGTTTCTGTTGGGTGACGCCGCCCATGTCCACAGCCCGGCGGGTGGCCAGGGCATGAACACCGGGATTGGCGACGCGATCAATCTGGCCTGGAAGCTCGCGGCGGTGTTAAGCGGCAGCGCCACGGCCAAACTGCTCGACAGTTATGAAACCGAACGCATCGCCTTTGCCCAGCGCCTGGTGGCCACCACTGATCGGGTGTTCAATTTTGTCACGGCCGATGGGCCAATTGCCGACGTAATGCGCATGCGCGTGGCGCCCTTTTTGATCCCGAAAATGATCTCGTTCGAGGCCGTCCGGGAGTTCCTGTTTCGCACGGTGTCACAGACCACCCTCAACTATCGCGGCATGCCGTTGAGTGAGGGCGTTACCGGCCATATTCACGGCGGTGATCGCCTGCCCTGGGCCCACGACGATGAAGGGGACAACTTCGAATCGCTGAAATACCTGACCTGGCAGGTGCATGTGTATGGCGAAACCAGCGACGAGATGATCGCCTGGTGCAGCGCGCATCACCTGCCGTTGCAGGTGTTCGACTGGCGACCGGTGTTTGAAACCGTGGGACTGGCGCGCAACGGGTTTTACCTGCTGCGCCCCGATACCTATGTGGCGATCGCCGATTACAGCGCCGATCCGAAGGTGATCGAACGGTATTTCCGCGATCATGGGATACGGCCTTATATCACCTGAAGATCTTTTGATTTGTTAGATCCCGGCCAGGGCCAGGTCCATTGCGAAGTAGGTGAAGATCAAATCCGCCCCCGCCCTTTTGATCGCCCCCAGACTCTCACGCACGACGCGATCTTCATCGATCGCCCCAGCCTGGGCGGCGAATTTGATCATCGCGTATTCACCGCTCACCTGATACGCCGACAACGGCAGACGCGAGGCTTCGCGGATGTCGCGGATGATGTCCAGGTACGCGCCGGCCGGCTTGACCATCAGCGCGTCGGCGCCTTCCTGTTCGTCCAGCAACGACTCACGCACCGCTTCACGACGGTTCATCGGGTTCATCTGATAGCTTTTGCGGTCACCCTTGAGCGCACTGCCGCCGGCTTCGCGGAACGGGCCATAAAGCGCCGAGGCGAATTTGGTCGAATAGGCCATGATCGCGGTCTGGCTGAAACCCGCTGCATCGAGCGCCCGGCGAATCGCCTGGACCTGCCCGTCCATCGCCGCCGACGGCGCGATCACATCGGCGCCGGCCCGGGCGGCGGCCACGGCTTGTTTGCCGAGGTTGATCAGGGTCTGGTCGTTATCGACTTCGTGCTGGTGCAACACGCCGCAATGGCCGTGGTCGGTGTACTCACAAAAACAGGTGTCGGACATCACGATCATTTCCGGCACGGCGTTTTTGGCGATGCGCGACATGCGCGACACCAGGCCGTTATCGTTCCAGGTGTCGCTGCCGTTGCTGTCCAGATGATGAGACACGCCGAAGGTCATCACCGACTTGATCCCGGCCCGGGCGTAACGCTCGATCTCGCCGGCCAGTTTCGACTCGGGAATGCGCATCACCCCGGGCATGCTCTTGATCGGCACGAAATCGTCGATCTCTTCCTCGACGAAAATCGGCAGCACCAGGTCATTCAAGCTGAACTCGGTTTCCTGGAACAGGCTGCGCAGGCTCGCATTGCGGCGCAGACGGCGTGGACGTGCTTCGGGGAACTGACTGGACATGGACCTTCCTGAAGAGACGAAATTCGTAGGGCGCAAAGCTTATGCCCTGCAAGGTGCGGGACACAAACCTCGATCGCTCAAGACAACGTTACCGCGGCGGCAACAATCGCCCGCATCGAATACCGCCTGCTCTCACAGGTTAGATCGTCAGCGTTCCGGTAATACACGTCACGACAGCACCACCAATCCAAATCTCATCTCCCACCTGCTCCACCCGAATCCGCCCGGCGCGGCCCATGGTCAGGCCCTGACTGACGACATAAGATGCCGGGGCCAGCCCTTCGCTGAGCAACCATTGAGCGATTCCGGCGTTCAGGCTGCCGGTGGCCGGGTCTTCCGGCATGCCGTCGCCGGAGATGAATGCACGCACTTCGAACTGCGCCTCAGCACCATCGCGCTCGGGGTGCCATGGCGCGATGACACCGACGGCGAGGCCGAGCATCTGTGCATGATCCGGCTGCAAGTCCAGAATCTGCTGGCGGTCCTCGACCATCACCGCCAGCCAACCGGCACCGTTGTCGACCCATTGCGTGCGCACAATCGCTCCCGGCGCCAATCCGAGGCCCAGCCGTACACGCTCGACCAGCCCGGCGTCCACCGGGCCGGACCTGAGCAACGGTGGCGCGAGAAACGCCAGCTCCGCCCCCTGCCGACGCACTCGCACCAACCCGGCACCGCATTCCTGAATGATCTCCTCGCCTTTGGGCACCCCACCGGCCTCGAGCCAGGCATGGCAGGTGCCCAGCGTCGGATGACCGGCGAACGGCAACTCTTGCAGGGTGGTGAAGATGCGTACCCGATAGTCGGCCCGGGGGTCTCGAGGTTCGAGCACGAAAGTGGTTTCGCTGAGGTTGGTCCAGTTCGCGAACGCCGCCATGCGTTCATCGCTGAGCTTGTCTGCGCCGAACACCACCGCCAGCGCGTTGCCCTTGAGCACGACGTGGCTGAAGACATCTACTTGCTTGAAATCGAATGAGCTCATTGCCTGCCTTGGTGATGAGGGATTCAAAGGGATTGCTTGGGGATTTCCAGCCCACGAATCACCGCCGGCCTTGCCAGGAAACGCTCCAGCACGCGAGTGACATTGGGGAAATTCTGGATGCCGACCAGATCACCGGCCTCGTAGAAGCCGATCAGGTTACGCACCCACGGAAAAGTCGCGATGTCGGCAATGGTGTAGCGCTCGCCCATGATCCAGTCGCGCCCTTGCAGACGGCCATCGAGGACCTTGAGCAAGCGCTTGCTTTCGTCGACGTAACGATCACGGGGACGCTTGTCTTCGTAGTCCTTGCCGGCGAATTTGTTGAAAAAGCCGAGCTGGCCGAACATCGGCCCGATAYCGCCCATCTGAAACATCAGCCACTGAAGGGTCTCGTAACGCGCTGCCGACTCCTGGGCCAGCAGTTGCCCGCTCTTGTCGGCGAGGTAAATCAGAATCGCCCCGGACTCGAACAGCGCCAGCGGTTGGTCGCCCGGGCCGTGGGGGTCGAGGATCGCCGGAATCTTGTTGTTGGGGTTCAGCGACAGAAACTCAGGGGACAGCTGATCCTGGGTGTCGAAGCCCACACGATGCGGCTCGTAGGGCAACCCGATCTCTTCGAGCATGATCGAAACCTTGACGCCATTGGGCGTTGGCAAGGAATAGAGCTGGATCCACTCCGGGTACTGGGCCGGCCATTTTCGAGTGATGGGGAATGCAGACAAATCGGTCATCGGGAGCTTCCACGGGAAAGTCGGAGTGAAGATCATAAGGGGGACGGGGCTAACATGTGTACTGTGCCCATCAATCCGAAACATCCTGTCGATAACCTTCCCCCCAATCCGTTCAAGGTTGCCGCTAAAGTGCCAGGCACCTGGCCCGGATCGAAGCTCGAATCGAACCAAAAGGGCTTCAGCGGACTCTGAGCATTGCCCTGTTAGAAATGGACCGGGTCAACGACATGGCAAACACCCTATGCTAGGCACTTGAGGTGTCAAGGTTTGTCGGCCTTAACCAAATGCGCTGAAGATTACCTATTCGATGATGAATCCTTTGAAACTCACCAACCGCTTCAAACATCGCGCTTATATCTTCCTGCCCGCTCTGTTGGCGGCCAGCGCGTTGTTTTTGTCACTGGAGTCCAGTGTAAGCCGCGCCCAACCGGTGGACGGTACACAGACGCTGGTGTTTTTGCGTCACGCGGAAAAACCGGCCGGCGGCCTGGGTCAGCTCAATTGTCAGGGACTGAACCGCGCCATCGACCTAGCCACCTTGCTGCCGGAAAAATTCGGCAAGGCCAACTACGTGTTTGCCGCCAACCCGACGCGCAATGTAGAGGAAGGCGAACTGGATAATTCCTACAGTTACATTCGCCCCCTGATGACCATCAGCCCCAGCGCGATCAAGCTCGGCTTGCCGGTGAACATCGAATTTTCGGCCAACGACACCAGCGACCTGGCCGATGAACTGCTTCGCGACAAGTATCACAACTCGATCATCTATACCGCCTGGTCTCATGGCTACCTGCCCGAGCTGATCAACAAGGTCGCCGGGGAAGCCGTCGGCTCAGAACAGCGCATCACCGATGACTGGGCATCCAGCGACTATGACTCGCTGTACGTGCTCACGCTGACCTGGCACAACGGCAAGGCCAGCCTGCAGAGCCACCTCTATAAGCAAGGGCTCAATAACGGCCCGGAGACTTGTCCGACGTAAGCGGTCGGGCACCTGCCAGGCCCCATCGCGAGCAGGCTCGCGAAGGGGCCAGTAAAAACAACATCACCCCCGCTGCTTGCCCCGCTCCCGCAAATATTCGAGAACCGCCCCCCGATCCCCGACAAACTCGATCCGCGCCCCCTTCTTCTCCCGCTGAAACACATACATCGGGTCGTAATACTCACGCAGCAACCCTTCGATCCAGCCCCGGTGCAAATCCACCGCGCCGCTATTGGCCTGTTCCGCCAGCGCATCCTCCATCAAGGTCAGCATCCGCCGATGACGTTCGCCGCCCAGGCGTTTCTGGACATTGTTCAGGCTCGCCAACATCCGCTCGGAAAACAGCGCGAAGCCTTCATCGCCATACACCTCGGTGAACTCGGCGCATAAATCCACCACGTAATCGCGCAGGATCCGCTCGACGCGCCCTTCCAGGCTGTCTTCCAGCCAGACCATCGGAAACTGCTGCATGCCCTGATACAGCGGCAACGGCAGCGCACAACTGCCGATCGCGCGGCTCTCGTCTTCGAGCACAAACTGCTCGATACCGCTGGCACACTTTTTCAGCACGTCCACGGCCAGGCGGTTTTCAAAGTCGATGTTGGAGGGTTGGCCGGTGGCGCGTTTGCCGAAGCTGGAGCCGCGATGATGGGCATGACCTTCAAGGTCCAGCGCGTTGCTCAATTGCGTGAGCACCTCGGTCTTGCCGGTGCCGGTCATGCCGCCCAGCAAAACGAAATCGCACTGGGCAACGGCCTGGTCGAGCGTGTCGAGCAAGAAGGTGCGCATGGCCTTGTAGCCGCCACCGACCCGCGGATAGTCGATGCCCGCTTCGTCCTTGAGCCACTGCTGGGTGATCTGCGAACGCAGCCCACCGCGAAAACAATACAAATAGCCATCCGGATGCGCCCGGGCAAAATCGGCCCAGGCCTGGATACGCTCGGCCTTGRTCGCGCCGGTCACCAATTGATGCCCCAGCGTGATGGCCGCTTGCTGACCGTGTTGCTTGTAGCAAGTGCCGACCCGTTGCCGCTCATGGTCATTCATCAGCGGCAGGTTGACCACACCGGGGAATGAGCCCTTGAGGAATTCGATCGGCGCGCGCACATCCATCATCGGCCGGTCGTTGAGGAAGATGTCGCGGTAATCGGTGAAGTCTCTGGACATCAAACCACCTCAACCGCGTGGGTCTGTCGCTCAACCAGTTCGCCGATCGGCTGAAGGGCCAGCCCAAGTTCGGCCGCCACCGCCAGGAACGCTGCGTCGCATTCGGGCGTGACTGCAATCAGCAAACCGCCGCTGGTCTGCGGGTCGCAGAGCACGCGTTTGTGCAACTCCTGGAGCCGACCGACCTTGCTGGCGTAGCTGTCGAAATTGCGCAGTGTGCCGCCGGGCACGCAGCCCTGATCGAGGTAATACTCGACGCCCGGCAGGCGCGGCACACGGTCATAGCCGATGCGGGCGGTCACGTTGCTGCCGTCGGCCATTTCCACCAGATGCCCGAGCAGGCCGAAACCGGTGACGTCAGTCATTGCGGTCACGCCATCGAGCTTGCCAAAACGGCTTCCGGGTTTGTTCAGGGTGCACATCCAGTCGCGGGCCAGGCCGATGTCGGCATTGCGCAACTTGCCCTTTTTCTCGGCGGTGGTGAGGATGCCGATGCCCAAGGGTTTGGTGAGATAGAGCCGGCATCCGGCGGTGGCGGTGTCGTTGCGCTTCATGTGGCGCTTTTCCACCAGTCCGGTCACGGCCAGGCCGAAGATCGGCTCAGGTGCGTCGATGGAATGGCCGCCGGCCAGGGGGATTCCCGCTTCATCGCAGACCGACCGCCCGCCGCGAATCACTTCCCGGGCAATCTCCGGCGCCAGCACATTGACCGGCCAGCCGAGGATCGCAATCGCCATCAACGGATCGCCGCCCATGGCGTAAATGTCGCTGATGGCGTTGGTGGCGGCGATACGGCCGAAATCGAACGGATCGTCGACGATCGGCATAAAGAAGTCAGTGGTCGACACCACGCCGCGCTCTTCATCGATGGCATACACCGCCGCGTCATCGCGCGAGGCGTTGCCAACCCAGAGTTTCGGGTCCAGGTTCTGCGCCCCGCTGCCGGCCAGAATCACCTCCAGCACCTGGGGCGAAATCTTGCAGCCGCAACCTGCGCCGTGGCTGTATTGGGTCAGACGTRTCGGCTCGCTCATGGGAT
This sequence comes from Pseudomonas sp. 05N433, assembly GCF_056396925.1. Classification (NCBI taxonomy): domain Bacteria; kingdom Pseudomonadati; phylum Pseudomonadota; class Gammaproteobacteria; order Pseudomonadales; family Pseudomonadaceae; genus Pseudomonas; species Pseudomonas sp. 05N433. The sequence goes on from NZ_JBFTML010000033.1 coordinate 9,468, forward strand.
GCACCTTGTGAAGTCAATGGCGAGGATTCTACAGCAACCCCATTTGGCAGAAGCCGCGTAAGAACGATCTTTGTGCAGCGAAACTCACTTTGGTGCATTCAGCTCCCCGCCTTTCCCCCGCCCCTCGAAATCCTTGACCAAAAGGACAGTAAAACCGCCAATTCCTCCGGCTTTTCAGCGCATTGCGAAAATTGGTATAGCTTGTGCAAACGTTTGCGAGTCGCCGATACCGGCCTGTTCGCCACTTAAACCGCACAAGCCCGCACCATCGGGGCTTCGATACGCACGAAAAGGGACTTTTAATGCATTGCACCTCCAGTCGCGTGACTTGCTCGCGCACGTTTGCTGTTTCCTTGCTGTTGGCCAGCGTTACAGGACTACTCAGCAGCTCCGCGTTGGCCCAACCGACCACCACCGAAGAATCCGCCCAGGGCGAAGCCCTCAGCCCTGAAGCCAACCCACCAAAAAAAGGCGCGTACCTGTCGGACTGGTTCAATCAGGACCTGACCGTCATCGGCAGCAAGGACATCAGTTTCGGCCCGCAACCGGCCGACGACATCTACTTGGAATACGAGTACTTCGGCCGCAAGGGGCCGTTCGAGTTGTACGGCTACATCGACATTCCGAAGATCTTCGACATCGGCAACAGCCATGACAAAGGCGTATGGGACCACGGCTCGCCAGTGTTCATGGAGCACGAACCACGGATTTCCATCGACTACCTCGCCGGCCGCAGTCTGGCCGTCGGGCCGTTCAAGGAATGGTACGTGGCGTTCGACTGGATCTACGACCACGGCAGCAACAGTGCCAACCGCGCCAACACGCTGTACAGCGGCCTCGGCACCGACATCGACACCCATTCGCGGGTCAATCTGTCGGCCAACTTCTACGGTCGCTACCAGTGGGAAAACTACGGCGCCAGCAACGAGTATTCGTGGGACGGCTACCGCGCCCAGCTCAAATACATCGTGCCCATCAGCAGTTTCAGCAACGGCGCTTCGTTGACCTACATCGGTTTCACCAACTTCGACTTCGGCTCCGACCTGCACAAGGACAACCCGGCCCGCACCGCCAATGCCACCGTGGCCACCAACGTGTTGCTCTACGCCTTCACCCACTTGCGTTTCACCCTGGTCGGCCGCTACTTCCACAACGGCGGCAACTGGGAGGACGGCAGTGAGTTGAATTTCGGCGACGGCGACTTCCGCGCCCGTTCCAACGGCTGGGGTTACTACGCCGGTGTCGGCTATCAGTTTTAAGGCTCATTTGAATCAGGAGGTTTTATGAAAGCAATGACGCGTCTTTCCCTGTCTGTCGGTTTTGCGGCAAGCACCCTGCTCTCTTCCTCTGCCTGGGCGGTAGAAGCGCCGATCCAGCCGAAAGTGATGCTGATCACCATGTTCGCTCCCGAAGCGCAGAACTGGATCGATCGCCTGGAACTCAAGCAGGAAGTGCGAGTACCGGGCCTGTCCGCCGAGTACCCGAACATTCGCTGCAACACCGAACAGGTGTGCCTGATGGTCACCGGCATGGGCCAGACCAATGCGGCGGCCTCGACCCTGGCCCTGGCGCTGTCGCCGAAATTCGACCTGCGCAAAAGTTACTTCCTGATCGCCGGGATTGCCGGCATCAACCCAAAACACGGGACCCTCGGCACCACCGCGTGGGCGCACTACCTGGTGGAGTTTGGCACCCAGTGGGAACTGGATTCCCGGGACGCGCCGAAAGACTGGCCGACCGGTTACCTGGGCATTAACACCAAAGGCCCGAACGAAAAACCGCCGCTGGATTACAAGACCGAAGTCTTCGAACTCAACCCAAAGCTGCAGGCCAAGGCCTTCGCCCTGAGCCACAAGGTCGAGCTGAGCGAGAGCAAGGAGTCGGCGGCGTGGCGCTTGAAGTATCCGTCGGCCCCGGCCAATCAGCCGCCGGTGGTGACCCAGTGCGACACGCTGGCGGGCAATACCTGGTTTTCCGGGACGCGCTTGAGTGAGCGGGCGGAAGTCTGGACAAAATTGCTGACCAACAACGAAGGTGTCTACTGCACCACTCAGCAGGAAGACAACTCCACCTACGAGGCACTGCTGCGGGCCAGTCGCGAAGGTCTGGTGGATGTCCGCCGTTTGGCGGTGGTACGCGCCGGTTCCGACTTCGACCGGCCCGCGCCGGGCCAGAGCGAGGTGGATAACCTGCTCAAATACGCCGATCAGGGCGGGTTTGTGCCGGCACTGGAGAACCTGTACCGCACGGGGAATCCGTTGGTGCAGGAGATCTTAAAGAATTGGTCGGCTTGGGAGAAAGGCGTGCCTGAGGCCTGATTCATACGTCCCTATGTGGGAACGGGCTTGCCCGCTCCCACATTTGATCCGGGGTGTATTTCCAGTTGCATCCATTTCAAGGCAACAAAATCACCTTGTCGCCACTGCCCTGATTCACCTCGGCATACCGTTCCAGCCCCTCGGCCAACGGCGATTCAACTAGCCCTTCCGGCAACGGCAACAGGCCCTGATCGAAAAAGCTTCCGAACTGTTCGAGCATCGCCGCACACGCCTGAACCCCGTACAGCAACGAATTGATCCCCACCACCGAACCGCCCTTGCGATACAGCGCCAGGGCCGGCAATTGCACATGCCCATCCGCCGGCGCGGCGATGATTGCGATGCGACCGAACGCGGCCAGCGCCGGGACCGAGGCCGGTAGCCAGAAACCGGTGGTGTCGAAGATCACGTCGGCACCGCCGGCATACACGGCGTTGACCTGTGCGCCCAGCTCTTCGGGCTTATCCAGTTGCAGCGTCTGATAACCCTGAGCCTGCAAATCCTTGACCTGCTCCGGCCGCCGCGCCGCCGCCAGCACTTGGGCGCCCCGGACTTTGGCCAGCGCCAATGCTGCGCTGCCCACCGCCCCGCCGCCGATCACCAACAACCGCGTTCCGGTCGTGACAAGACTGCGTTCCAACGCATCCCACGCCGTGGTGTACGGCACACCGAGGCTGGCAGCCTGGGCAAAGCTCAGATGCGTCGGCTTCAGCGCCACGCCATTGGCCGGCAGTTTGACGAATTGCGCGTGGGAACCGTCGGCAAAGAAGCCCAACTCCCGGCCGGTGCCCCAGACTTCCTGGCCGATCAGCGCCTGCGGGCCTTCGACGACGATACCGGCGAAATCACGCCCGGGAATCCGCGGCAATGTGGTGTAGGGAAAGCGCCCCAGTACGTTTTTCACATCGCTGGGATTGAGGCCCGCCGCCTTGATCTGGACCAGCACTTCGTCAGCGCCGGGAACGGGGGTGGGCACCTCAACGTAGCGCAGGGCCGAGAGGTCGCCGGTTTTGTCGAATTGCAGTGCTTTCATGGGCATTTCCACCAAATGGATAAGAGGTTTCAGGAGATCCAGCCCGCCACCAGTTGCCGACCCAAGGGCCACAACTGCTCACCGGCAAGCATGCCCAGCAGGCCCACCAGCGCGATGGCCGGCGGTGCGGGGGAACGAAAATCCAGCGCGCCATAGAGCAGGCCGACGCCCAGACCGATACCCAACGAGATAAGGTAGTTCATGACAGACTCCGTGGCATAAGGGGGTATGCGCAGAGTCTAGAGAGAGGTCGCCACGGACGTCGGCCAAGTACTTCTGAATGTCGGCCAAAGCGCTTTTTACGCAGCGCCGCCCCGTTGCTGGCTCACGCAAAACTGCGAAGGCGCGACGCCCAGTTCCCGGCGGAACATGTCGCTGAAGCTGCTCGGCGAATAACCCAGTTCCCGGGCTATCGCGCTGACCGGTACGCCCTGAATCAATTCGGCCGCCGCGGTCGCCAGTTGCACCTGCCGCCGCCATTCGGCGAAGCCCATGCCCAAACCGTCCTTGAACAACCGCGCCAGGGTACGCACGCTGGCACCGGCATTTTCGGCGTGCTGCTCGAAGGGAATGTCCAGCGACGGTGAGGCCATGACCGCCTGGCACAGGTTCATCAGCCGCCGGTCGGAATCGTCCGGTAGCGGTATTTTCAGCAATGAGCGCCGGGCGCGCTTGAKCTCCAGCAAGGCCAGGCCGACCAGCGCGTCGTAGTAATCCGGGGCACCGTCGTCGCCCTGCTCCACCAACCCGACGATCAGTTCGCGCAGCAAGCCGCCGACTTCAATCACTTGCACACTGTCGTCCAGTGTCGCCGCCAATGACGGCCGCAGGTAGATGTTGCGCATCTGCAAGTCAGAGACCACGCGAATCCCGTGCGGCACACCCGGCGGCAGCCAGACCGCCCGTTGCGGCGGCACCACCAGTGCTTCATTGGGCGTCTCGACCCACATCACGCCGCTCATCGCGTACAGCAACTGGCCCCACGCATGTTCGTGAGGCTCGATATACAACCCACGTGGGTAAGTACGTGCCAGCGGTTGCACGGGCACATCGGTATCGCTTAAATCAGGGGGGGCGGCCTTGGCCATAGGCTAGGATCATTAGGGGACGGAAAGGCTCCATGGTAGCGAGGCGTGCGACGTGTCGCCAGTCGCTGTAACCGACTGACAATCCGACGGAATTTTTCGCGCGCCTCACGATCCTTCTATAACAACAGGGAGGAATACAGGCTTTATGAACAACGCAAAGCTTTTCGTCATTGAATACACACTTCATGGCAAGCCTAAGTCTTTCATCATCCGCCAGGACAAAATGGACAACGCAGAAGCCTGGCACTGGGCCAGTTGCGATGCCGGCGTAGGCCGGATCCCTCGTTTTGGCCGTGAGCGGGTGCAAAAGACCAGCAAACCTGTGGCGGAAAAATTCGGCGTCGAGAACGTGACCTGGCGGCCGACGAGTTGAACGTTGAACGGGAGGGTGAATATTCGAACTGAAAGTGGAGCCGCAGCGGCTCCACTTTTTTTGGATGAGCGGTCAGTGCTTAGCGCACTTGCAGCCTTTGGTGGAACATTCTTCGCCGTGTTCGTGATGTTTGGCGCAGCCTTCGCAGCAATAGTGCTTGCCGTGACGCACGATGGGGTGATCGCCCAGTTTGCAGGAGCATTTCGGGCAGTCGCAGGTACCGTCGTTCATGAGTCTGACTCCATGGTTAGGGTCGTCCGGGTGCCGCGGGTGCGCGGCACCTGAAGCAAATGACCGCCCGTTGCGGAAACCGGTTCAAACAGATGCCTGGACGGAGTTTGCTTACTATTGAGGGTAGTCGCGATGTGGCTCCCCCGTAGCAGCAGCCTCGCGGGCTCGGCAGCTGCTGCAGATCGCAAAACGCTCTCAGCGACATCAATCAAATACGGAATTGCCCGACCAATTGCCCCAGGCGCTGACCGAGATCGGCCAGGCTGCGCGAGGTTTGCGCACCGCGCTGGGTCTCGTCGGCGACGCTGTCTACCGCCACGGCGATCTGGTGCACGCTGCGGTTGATCTCTTCGGCCACGGCGGTTTGCTCTTCGGCGGCGCTGGCAATCTGCGCGTTCATCGAGTTGATGGTGCCAATCAACTGAGCCATGGCGTCCAGCGACGCCCCGGCCTCGTTGGCCTGGGCCGATGTGCCGTCGCCGGCCTCGCTGGAGCGGCGCATGGACTCGACCGCCGATTGGGTGCCGGCCTGCAAGCGGTCGATCATGCCCTGGATTTCCTGGGTGCTGATTTGCGTGCGACTGGCCAGCGCCCGCACTTCGTCGGCAACCACCGCAAAACCACGTCCGGCCTCACCGGCGCGGGCCGCTTCAATGGCGGCGTTGAGCGCCAGCAGGTTGGTCTGCTCGGCAATCGAACGGATCACCCCGAGCACGCTGACAATCGACGACACGTCTTTCTGCAGGCTGTCGAGGGACACGCCGCTGCTGCGAATGTCGTTCACCAGTGCATGAATCTTCACGATGCTGCCGGCCACCACGCGCTTGGCGGCCTGGCCTTCTTCGTCGGTCTGCTGGGCAGCGACCGCGGCGTTTTGCGCGCTCTTGGCCACTTCCTGGGCCGCCGCCGACATTTGGTTGATCGCCGTGGCCACCTGATCGGTCTCGTGACGCTGGCGCTCCATGGCCTGATCCGAGCGTTGGGCCTGATCGGAAACCTGATTCACCAGCCCGGTCAGTTGCGAGGTCATTTCGGTGATCTGCCGCACCAGGCCGTGGATCTTGTCGACGAAACGGTTGAACGAGCCGGCCAGTTCGCCGAGTTCATCCTGGCTGGTGATGGTCAGGCGCCGGGTCAGGTCGCCCTCGCCCGCCGCGATGTCGTCGAGGTTGGCTTTCATCAGGTTCAGCGGACGCAGAATGGTATTGGCCAGCAGCATCCCGGCCGCGGCGATCACCAGCAGCACCAACACGGCAATCCCGACAATGCTCAGCACCACGCCTTGCATGCGTTCCTGGACCTTGATCTCGACCAGCGCCACTTGCGCTTCTATGCCGTCGAGGTTGACCGAGGTGCCGACCGCCATGTCCCACTTCGACAGGTATTCGGTGTAGCCGAGCTTGGGTACCTGCACTTGGGTATTACCAGGCAGTGGCGAGCTGTATTGCAGGTAGTGGGTCCCGTCCTTGGCGACTTTCACCAGGTCGCGGTTAACGTAGATGCCGTTCGGGTCGCGGTTGTCCTTGAAGCTCTGGCCCACGCCTTCGGGGCTGTTGGCCTTGAACAGGCGCACGGTGTTGGAGTCGTAGCCGAAGAAGTAGCCGTCCTTGCCGTAGGTGATGCTCGACAGCAACTTGATCACCTGCGCCCGCGCCGCGTCATCGCCGGGAGCGGCCGCGTCGTAGAGCGGTTTGATCGCGGTCATGGCCACGGCAACGTAGCTTTGCAGGGTTGCCTTGGCATCGCTGAGCAGGCGCTGACGGGTTTCCTCGACTTCCTTGCGGGCCTGTTCCTGCAGAATGAACAGCGTGGTCAGGCTGATGACCAGCGCAAAGAGCAACACCGGGAGGACGGCAAGGGACAGGACTTTGGCCTTCAGGCTCATGCGCATGACGTTCACTCTTTTGATTTTATTGGCGTGGTTAAAGGCTATAACGGCACGCCAGATCAAAAGTTGAACGCGGTCCTACAAGGTAGAGTGGTTACAGAACCATCGCCGCCACCCAACCGAACGCCAGCAACGGCAGGTTGTAGTGCAGGAAGGTCGGGACCACGGTGTCCCAGATGTGGTGATGCTGGCCGTCGATGTTCAGACCGGAGGTCGGGCCCAGGGTCGAGTCCGACGCCGGTGAACCGGCATCGCCCAGCGCGCCGGCAGTGCCGACGATGCACACGATGGCGATCGGGCTGAAGCCCAGTTGCACGCACAACGGCACGAAAATCGCCGCCAGAATCGGTACGGTGGAAAACGACGAGCCGATGCCCATGGTCACCAACAGGCCCACCAGCAGCATCAACAGCGCCCCGATGCCTTTGCTGTGGTCGATCCACGAGGCCGAGGACTCCACCAGTGTCTGCACATGACCGGTGGCTTTCATCACTTCAGCAAAACCGGATGCGGCGATCATGATGAAGCCGATCATCGCCATCATCTTCATGCCTTCGGTGAACAGGTCGTCGGTTTCACGCCACTTGACGATGCCCGACGCCGAAAAGATCAGGAAGCCCACCAGCGCCCCGATAATCATCGAGTCCAGCAACAGCTGAATAATGAACGCCACGATAATCGCCAGACCGGCGACCATCAGGCTCAAGGGGTTGTACTGCACCGCGACCTGTTCGACTTGCTCGATCTTTTCCAGGTCGTAAACGCGCTTCTTGCGGTAGCTGATGAAGGCTGCCGCGAGGCCAAACACCATGCCCAGCGCCGGAATGCCCATGGCATGGGTGACGTTGATGCCGCTGATGTCCACCCCGCTACGGGCGACGTTGGCCAACAGGATTTCATTGAGGAAGATGTTGCCGAAGCCCACCGGCAGGAACATGTACGGCGTGATCAGCCCGAAGGTCATCACGCAGGCGATCAACCGCCGGTCCAGTTGCAGTTTGGTCAGCACATATAAAAGAGGCGGCACCAGCAACGGGATAAACGCGATATGAATCGGCAAAATGTTCTGCGAGGCGATGGCCACCACCCAGAGCAGGCCGATCAGCAGCCATTTGACATTGCCGCCGCCGTTGGTGTGCTGGCGATCGACCATGGCCAGGGCTTTGTCCGCCAGGGCGTGGGCCAGGCCGGACTTGGCGATGGCCACGGCGAACGCGCCGAGCAAGGCGTAGGACAACGCCACTGTCGCCCCGCCGCCGAGGCCGCTGTTGAAGGCTTTGAGGGTCGCATCGATCCCCAGGCCACCGGTCAAACCACCGACCAGCGCACCCACAATCAGCGCGATTACCACATGCACGCGGGACAGGCTGAGTATCAGCATGATGCCGACCGCGGCAATTACTGCATTAATCATCGTTACCTCAAGGCAAGCGGAAAGAGTCCGTCCGGCAGTGCGCACAAGCGCCGCCAGCGGATTGAAGAGAGGGTTTTATTAGAGGGCGCGCACTGTGCCGCAGCATCGTCCCCTTGTCAAAGCGAACGGCTATTGCCGATATGTAACGGATTGCGCTCCCACAGGGTTATGGGTTGGCTTCCGCTCTGTGTCAGCGTTTGGGCAGTTCGATCATCACTTTCAAGCCGCCCCACTCGCTTTCCTCCAGCCTCAACACCCCGCCCCACGTGTCGACGATGTCGCGCACGATGCCCAATCCCAATCCATGCCCATCGGTCTGTTCATCAAGCCGTGTACCGCGGCTGAACACCTGGTCACGCTGGTCTTCGGGAATCCCCGGCCCATCGTCTTCCACGCTCAACTGAAAACTTTCAGCCGTTTCAACCACGCTTAACCGAACCTCGGCATCCGCCCATTTGCAGGCGTTGTCCAGCAGGTTGCCCAGCAACTCCAGCAGATCTTCGCGATCCCACGGCAGTTGCAAACCGGCCGGTGCGCGGTAGCTCAGGTCGAGGTGTTCACCGTGAATCATGTTCAGCGTGGCCAGCAACCCCGGCAGCTCGGCATCGCAATCAAACAACGCACCCGGCAGCGCATCGCCGGACAACCGGGCGCGGTTGAGTTCGCGATTGAGTCGCTGCTGGACCTGCTCCAGTTGCGCTTGAATCACCTTGCGCAGCTGCGGGTGCGCATCGAGCTTCTCGCTGGAAGCCAGGCTCAACAACACTGCCAACGGGGTTTTCAACGCATGCCCCAAGTTGCCCAAGGCATTGCGCGAGCGCTTGAGGCTATCTTCGGTATGGGCCAGCAAATGGTTGATCTGCGCCACCAGCGGTTCCAGCTCCACCGGCACGGCTTCGTCGAGTTGCGAACGCTGGCCCTGCTGCAACTGGGCGATTTGCTCGCGGGCCTTTTCCAGCGGGCGCAAGGCGCGGCGCACGGTGATCCGTTGCAACAGCAAAATCAGCAACAGCCCCGCCAGCCCCAACCCGAGACCGACTTGTTGCATGCGACAGAAACTCTCGCGCACCGGCGTGTAGTCCTGAGCGACGCTGATGGAAATCGCCTGGCCCAGCCGCCGGTAGTCCGAACGCAGCACCAGCAACTGCTGCCCTTCCGGCCCCAGTTGCAGGTTGCTGTTCAGGCCCGGGTGTTCGAGCCGCGGCAGGTCCTGATCCCATAACGAGCGGGAGCGCCAATGGCTGTCGGCAAAGTCGATACGAAAATAGTGCCCGGAAAACGGGCGCTGATAGGCCGGCGACAGATGGCGCTCATCCAGCTGCAACCCCTGCGGGCCACGCACCAGCGCCACCAGCAGGTTTTCACTGTCGTTGCGCAACCCGGCTTCGAGGTAGCGCTGCAAACCCATTTCGAACAGCCACAGGCTGGTTTGCGCCAGCACCAGGCCGACGATCACCATCACGCTGATCAGGCCCAGGCTCAAGCGACGCTGGATCGACCTCACTGGGCTTGCCCGCCGAACAGGTAACCCTGACCGCGACGGGTTTCGATCACGCTGCGGCCGAGCTTGCGGCGCAGGTGATTGACGTGGACTTCTAGCACGTTGGAGTCGCGCTCGGTTTCACCGTCATAGAGGTGTTCGGCGAGGTGGCTTTTGGAAAGGATCTGTTCGGGGTGCAGCATGAAATAGCGCAGCAGGCGAAATTCGGCGGCGGTGAGCTGGATGTCGGCGCCGTCGCGGGTCACGCACTGGCGACCTTCATCCAGGTGCAGCCCGGCGGCCTTGAGTGTCGGCTGATTGGCCTGGCCGTGRGAGCGGCGCAACAAGGCCTGAATGCGCAGGTGCAGTTCTTCCGGGTGGAAGGGTTTGCTCAGGTAATCGTCGGCGCCGGCCTTGAGGCCTTCGATCCGCTCGGCCCAGGAACCGCGTGCGGTGAGAATCAGCACCGGCGTGGCCAGGCCACCGGCCCGCCACTGCGCCAGCACCTCAAGCCCCGGCAAACCCGGCAGGCCGAGGTCGAGGATGATCAGGTCATAAGGCTCGCTGCTGCCCTGGTACACCGCATCGCGGCCGTCGGCCAGCCAGTCCACGGCGTAGCCTTGCCGATTGAGGCCGGCCATCAATTCGTCGGCCAGCGGCACGTGGTCTTCCACCAGGAGCAAACGCATCGATCAATCTTCCTTGTCTTTAAGCACGTGGCCGGTGGTGGCATCGACGTCCAGCTCGCGCACCACGCCTTCGGCGGTCAGCAGCTCGACTTCATAAACATAGACGTCGTGTTTTTCTTCAAGCTCGGCTTCCAGCAACTTGGCCCCGGGATAGCGGTCCAGCGCTTGCTGCAAGAGCTGCTCCAGCGGCAGGATCACGCCCTGTTGGCGCAGGCGCAGGGCTTCGTCCTGATCCAGGTCGCGGGCCACGGCCACCGAGCAAAAAGCCAGAAGCACCAGCGCCATGCTTGAAAATGAAAGCACCTTCATTACGTATCCTGATGATCCCTGAGAACCTGCCCGCTGACCGCATCCAATTCCATATCCCACTCAATGCCTTGCGGGTCGCGCAGTTCCATCTGGTATTTGTACTTGCCGTACTCTTCTGCAAGCTCGGTGCCGGTGATGGTCGAGCCGGGGTGTTTGGCCAGAGCGGTGGCRTTGAGCTTCTCGAAAGACACAATGGTACCAGCGTCGTGCAGTCTCAGGGTTTCGTCGGGGCCCAGGTCGCGGGCATGAGCGAGGCTGGCGGTCAGGCAGATGAGGGACGCGGTGAACAGGGCAGTCAGGATTTTCATGGGGTGGCTCCGTATTTTCTTATGTGTTGCCGACGGCGCGACCTTAGCGATTCGAACTTAACTGAAACTGAATTGCCATCATTGGGAATAGCTTACGCATAACCCGGAGCTGCCGAAGGCTCGGGCCGCGATCGGACGATCTTTTGATTTGGATTTTTTGCGTGCATGACGCAGCCAAAAATCAAAGCATCGCAGCCTTCGGCAGCTCCTGCATTGATCGGGGACAATCGCAGCCCAAGAGGTGCTTATAATCCCTGCTTGCCAGACATCGAGACCGGTATGACCGCTATCCACATCAAGTTCCCTTCCCTGACCCTCAAGGCCGGCCCGCGTGCTCTGGCGCGCATCCGTGCCAACGGCTTGAACGCTGCCGATGTGGGCACGTTGCCGGGCGCCGCCGGTGGCCCGAAAGCGCTGGGGATTCAGGGTCTGGACCTGGCGCTGTTTGGCGAATGGCTGCCGGCGGCGCCCCGGGAGCGTTCGCTGATCGGCGCCTCGGTGGGTTCCTGGCGGTTCGCCAGCGCCTGCCTGCCGGATGCCGCCGAAGGCATCCGCCGCCTCGGTCATCTGTACACCGAGCAGAACTTCGCCAAAGGCGTGACCATGGCGCAGATCAGCCAGAGCTCCCGACGCATGCTCGATGACTTGCTCGACGGCCGCGATGCCGCGATTCTGGATAACGCCCACTACCGCCTGAACATCATGGTGGTCAAAAGCCACGGCCTGTTGGCGGACGATCATCGCGGCCGGTTGGGGCTGGGCCTGTCGTCAGTGATCGCCGACAACCTGCGCGGTCGCGCACGGTTGTCGCGGCATTTCGAGCGGCTGATCATCCACGACCCGCGCCTGGCACCACCGGTCAACGCGCTGAACGACTTCCCGTCGCGCTTCATCTCACTGAATGCCGGCAACCTGCGCCAGGCCCTGCTGGCCTCGGGTTCGATCCCGATGGTCATGCAAGGCGTACGCGACTTGCCGGGGGCCGGCGCGGGGACGTTCCGCGATGGTGGTCTGCTGGACTATCACCTCGACCTGCCCTACAGCGGCAACGACATCGTGCTGTATCCGCACTTCACCGACCGGGTGATCCCCGGCTGGTTCGACAAGACGCTGCCATGGCGCCGCGCCTGCCCTGAGCGCTTGCAGGATGTTCTGCTGCTGGCCCCGTCGAAGGAATACCTGGCACGCCTGCCCTACGGCAAGCTGCCGGACCGCAACGACTTCAAGCGCTTCATGGGCGATGCCCCGAGCCGACAGAAGTATTGGCGCGCAACGATGGATGAAAGCCGTCGCCTGGGCGATGAATTCCTTGAACTGGCCGCCAACGGTCGCCTCGGCGAGCGCTTGCTGACCCTTTAGTCAGTGTTTTGCCCGGAGCTCTGGTAAACTCGCCACCTGCCCACATCGCCGCGGCGATCGCCACCTGAAAGAGCTGAACATCACTGTGGAAATCTTCAAAGAATTTACCTTCGAATCCGCCCATCGCCTGCCCCACGTACCGGACGGCCACAAGTGCGGCCGCCTTCATGGTCATTCGTTCAAAGTGGCGATTCACCTGAGCGGCGACCTCGATCCGCACACCGGCTGGATCCGCGATTTCTCTGAAATCAAAGAGATCTTCAAGCCGCTCTACGAGCGCCTCGATCACAATTACCTGAACGACATTCCCGGCCTGGAAAACCCGACCAGCGAAGTGCTGGCCAAGTGGATCTGGAATGAGTTGAAGCCATTGTTGCCGGAACTCAGCGCGATCCGCATCCACGAGACCTGCACCAGCGGTTGCATCTATCGCGGTGAGTAAACGTAAATCCCATAAGGAGAATGCGTTTCGTCAGTGATATGAAAAACAGCCTTCAATGGCTGTTTTTTTATGCCTATGCTTTTGGGCTCGCACACGCCAAGAGGACGCACCCATGACTGACTGGCCGCTGGCTCAGACCTATCGTTTCAACGGGCACTCCGTTCGCTACGCCGTACGTGGCGACGGTCCGCCGCTGGTGTTCGTGCATGGCACGCCCTTCTCTTCTCATGTGTGGCACAGGATCGCGCCGCACTTCATCACCACGCACCGGGTGTATTACTTCGATTTGCTGGGTTACGGGCAGTCCGCACAGCCGGACGGCGATGTGTCGCTGGGCGTACAGAACCAACTGTTGGCGCAATTGCTGGAGCACTGGGGCCTGGAACGGCCAGACGTGGTAGCCCACGATTTCGGCGGCGCCACTGTGTTGCGCGCGCATCTGCTCGATGGCAAGGATTACCGCAGCCTGACGCTGATTGACCCGGTGGCGCTGTCGCCCTGGGGTTCGCCGTTCGTGCAGCATGTGCGTCAGCATGAAGCGGCGTTCAGCGGGCTGCCTGATTACATTCAACGGGCGATTGTGCCGACCTATATTCGTGGCGCGATCAAGCGCGAGATTTCCGATCAGGAGCTGGCGCCTTACGTGCAGCCCTGGCTGGGTGATTCGGGGCAAGCGGCGTTCTATCGGCAGATCGCGCAGATGGATGAGCGTTATACCCGCGAGGTCGAAGCGCTGTACCCGACGATTCGCTGCCCGGTGCAGATTCTCTGGGGGGAAAACGATCAATGGATTCCCATTGAACGCGGGCGGGCGTTGCATCAGATGATTGCGGGGTCGCAGTTTCATCCCGTTGCGAATGCCGGGCATCTGGTGCAGGAGGATGCACCGGAGGCGATCATGGCGGCGATATTGCGGTTTTTGCCGTTGGCACAGAACGCCTGAGCGACGGAGACCCTGTGGCGAGGGGGCTTGTCGGAACGCCGCATCGCCCCGTTGGGTCGCGAAGCGGCCCCAAAATCTCTGAGATACCAAAGATCTTGTGAGCGCTACGCACTCAAACGGGGGCAAGCCCCCTCGCCACAGGACGTTGTGACTACCTGATTGCTGCGTTCCAATTTGAACCACTGCCGCACTGCTTTCGTGCCCCTCTTCAGGCTAAATCCGCCGGCTCGGCTATAAAGAACAACACCCTCGCGCCATTGGCACGAGCACTGCAACACCCTCGCGTCCTCCATCCAGCAAGGAATGCCACATGACGCAGAACGATCCGGGCAACGATTACCCTTTAAGCGAAGTCCCGATGCATGCCCGCAAGGGGCTCGCCTCCACAGCCATGGTGCTGCTGGGTTTTACCTTCTTCACGGCGACCATGTTTGCCGGCGGCAAGCTGGGGGTGGCGTTCAGTTTCAGCGAGATGCTGGCGGTGATCATCGCCGGCAATCTGCTGTTGGGAATCTACGCAGCCGGGCTTGGCTACATCGCCTTCAAAAGCGGCCTCAATTCGGTACTGATGGGCCGTTTCTGCTTCGGCGAAGTGGGCAGCAAGCTCAGCGACCTGATCCTCGGCTTCACCCAGATCGGCTGGTACGCCTGGGGCACCGCGACCGCAGCCGTCGTACTCGGCAAATATTTCGAACTGAGCGAAAGCACCGTTCTGGGGCTGATGGTGCTGTTCGGCCTGGGCTTTTGCGCCACGGCGTACATCGGCTATCGCGGGCTGGAGATTCTGTCGTACATCGCCGTACCCGCCATGATGTTGCTGCTGACGCTGTCGATGTGGGTCGCGACGGTGAAGGTCGGCGGGCTCGAGGGTTTGCTCGCCGTGGTGCCGACGGCAACACTGGACTGGTCGACCGCGATTACCCTGGTGTTCGGCACCTTCGTCAGTGGCGCGACCCAGGCGACCAACTGGACACGTTTCTCCCGTTCGGCGCGAGTCGCGGTGCTGGCGAGCCTGATCGGCTTTTTCATCGGCAACGGCCTGATGGTGTTGATCGGTGCCTATGGCGCGATCGTCTATCAGCAACCGGACGTAGTCGAAGTGCTGTTGCTGCAAGGCTTCGCCATGGCCGCGATGGCGATGTTGCTGCTCAACATCTGGAGCACCCAGGACAACACGATCTACAACTTCGCCGTCGCCGGCTGCAATCTGTTGCGCACCGGCCGGCGCAAAACCGTGACCCTGGCCGGCGCGGTGATCGGCACGCTGCTGGCGCTGCTGGGCATGTACGACATGCTGGTGCCTTACCTGATTCTGCTGGGCACGGTGATTCCGCCGATTGGCGGGGTGATCATGGCGGACTTTTTCTTCCGTTACCGTGGGCAATATCCACGCCTGGCCGATGCCCGGTTGCCGGCGTTCAACTGGCCTGGCCTGAGCGCTTATGCGGTCGGCACCGTCGCAGCATTCAGCTCGCCGTGGATCGCGCCGCTGGTAGGGATTGCCACTGCCGCGCTAACGTATGTGTTATTGACCGGCGTACTGGGTGCCCGTACCGCCGAAGCACCACTACAAGATCTCTAAAAGGACTCGCCTGATGCATATCATCAACGCCCGCCTGCGCAACCAAGAAGGCCTGCATGARTTGCACCTGGAAAACGGCCTGATTCACAGCATCGCCCGGCAAACCGAAGCCCCGTCACTGGGGCCGGATGACCTGGACGCCGGCGGTAATCTGGTGGTGCCGCCCTTCGTCGAACCGCACATTCACCTCGATGCCACCCTGACTGCCGGCGAACCGCGCTGGAACATGAGCGGTACGCTGTTCGAAGGTATCGAGTGCTGGGGCGAGCGCAAGGCCACCATCACTCAGGAAGACACCAAGACCCGCGCCAAAAAAACCATCCAGACCCTCGCCGCCCACGGCATTCAGCACGTGCGCACCCACGTCGATGTCACCGACCCGGAACTGATCGCGCTCAAGGCGATGCTCGAAGTCCGCGAGGAAAGCCACCACCTTATCGACTTGCAAATCGTCGCGTTCCCCCAGGAAGGCATCGAGTCGTACCGCAACGGGCGCGAGCTGATGGAAGAAGCGATCCGCCTGGGCGCCGATGTGGTCGGCGGCATTCCGCATTTCGAATACACCCGGGACCAGGGCGTAAGCTCGGTGAAGTTCCTGATGGACCTGGCCGAACGCACGGGCTGTCTGGTGGACGTGCATTGCGACGAAACCGACGACCCGCACTCACGCTTCCTTGAAGTGCTGGCCGAAGAGGCCCGCAGCCGCGACATGGGTTCGCGCGTCACCGCCAGCCACACCACGGCGATGGGCTCCTACGACAACGCTTACTGCGCGAAACTGTTTCGCTTGCTCGGGCACTCGGGGATCAGTTTTGTTTCTTGCCCCACCGAAAGCATTCACCTGCAAGGCCGCTTCGACAACTTCCCGAAACGCCGTGGCGTGACTCGCGTGAATGAGTTGCTCGAAGCGGGGATGAACGTGTGTTTCGGTCAGGACTCGATCGTCGACCCGTGGTATCCGCTGGGCAATGGCAACATCCTGCGGGTGCTCGAGGCCGGTTTGCACATCTGCCACATGCTCGGTTATCGCAATTTGCAGAGTGCGCTGGACCTGGTCACGGACAACAGTGCCAAGGCGATGAACCTGGGCGATCGCTATGGTCTGGAACGGGGCCGGCCGGCGAATCTGCTGATTCTGTCGGCGGACAGCGATTACGAGGTGATCCGCAGCCAGGGTCTGCCGCTGTATTCGATTCGCGGGGGCAAGGTGTTGATGAAGCGACAGATGCCGGTGGTTGAGTGGGCGGATCGGCTCTGAATCTTCGCTGACCGTTCGGGCGTCATCGCGAGCAGGCTCGCGATGACGGTCTCAAAATCACCCCATCAACCGCGCCGTCCCAAACAACCTGACCCGACTCAATTCGCCCTCCCGTTCTTCCAGCAGAATCGGCGCCGTGCCGCCGGGCATGACCACTTGCACTTCCCCCGCCGCCACCCAACCCACTCGCCACGCCGCGCACGCCACCGCACTGGCGCTGGTACCCGACGACGCGGTCGGCCCTTCGCCACGCTCGAACACCCGCGCAACGATTCGCCCTTCGGATTCAAGCATCGCCCATTGCAGGTTCACCCCGGCCGCACACGGCTGCCCCGCCCCGGTCGGCGTGGCGTAAGCGATGCGGGTCAACCCTCCAGACAACTCCGGCTCGCGCATTTGTGCGTTGCTCGGCAACGCATCGGCGCCTGTCACTAACGTCACACAATGGGGGTTACCGATGCGCACGAACTGGCTGCGGTTCCAGGCTGGGTCGAGCGTCGACAATGGCCGCACGTGACTGACATCACGCCCGTCCAACACGACGGCTTCGACCCCTTGCGCACCCACCGCTTCAGGCCCGAACGAAGGCTGCCCCAAGTCCAGCCAGAACCCTTGCACGCCATCGATTTCGGCGGGGTTCACCGAAGTCGCCACTGGCGAGAGCGCATCGCGCTTGTCGTGATGAACCCTGAGCAGGCAAGCCTCCTCCCTCGGCATCAGCCCTTGTTCACTCAGGGCCTGGGAAAAAATCGTCAGGCCATTGCCACTGCGCTCGGCCAGGCTGCCGTCGGTGTTGACGATCAGCAGGTCAAACGGCGGCGAAGATTGAAACGGCCCCACCAGCAAGCCATCGCAACGATGCGCCTTGCTGCCGGGCGGTTGTGTCCCGGGAGCCCAGCCGCAGAATGCCTCGATGGCCGACAACGCCCAGGCCTCACGGGTTTGCGCCGCCTGGCTGGCCTGTTCAGGCAGCTCGATACCGCTATCGCGCAGGGCGTCAGGCGCCACCACCGCGTAGATATTGCCTCGAGCATCGTACATCCGCGTCATGGCGCCCCCCCTATGAACAATTGATGCGTCGACAATATCGCGAAACAACGGCTGGCTGTGCAAGGATGTCACTCTGCGTGACTGCTGCCCCCGCCTGAACGTGGTGATCGAACCCTTTGCGGTTGTTCACTGTCCTTTGGGACGCGACGTTTTTTGCCAAGGATCGATATGACCAACCTCAACACCCAAGCCACCTTCGTCCCCGGACGTCTGGAACAGATGTCCACGCGCATCGCCTTCTTCATCGCCGGTTTCGGCATCGCGGCCTGGGCGCCGCTGGTGCCTTACGCCAAGGCGCGGGCCGGGCTGGATGAAGGCACCCTCGGGCTGTTGCTGTTGTGTCTGGGGGTGGGTTCGATTCTGGCGATGCCCATGGCCGGGATTCTGGCGACGCGTTTCGGCTGCCGTCGGGTGTTGAGCGGCGGCACCTTGTTGATCTGCGCGGCGCTGCCACTGTTGGCGACGGTATCCTCGATTCCGGCGTTGATCGCGGCATTGTTCATGTTCGGCGCCGGCCTGGGCACGGTGGATTCGACGGTGAACCTGCAAGCGGTGATCGTCGAGCGGGCCAGCGGCAAGACCATGATGTCGGGTTTTCATGGGCTGTTCAGCCTCGGCGGGATCGTCGGCGCGGCGGGTGTCAGCGGCCTGCTCGGTCTGGGTTTTTCGCCGCTGGGGGCGATGTGCGTGGTGATCGTGGTGCTGGTGCTGGCATTGCTTAAAGCCGCGCCGCACCTGTTGCCTTACGGCAGTGAAAGCTCCGGCCCGGCATTTGCCGTGCCCCATGGCATCGTGCTGTTTATCGGCGGGATGTGCTTCATCGTGTTCCTGGCTGAAGGCGCGGCACTCGACTGGAGCGCGGTGTTCCTGGCGCAGGAACGCGGGATCGACACCGCGTATGCCGGGCTGGGTTATGCGGCATTTGCGCTGACCATGACCGCCGGGCGATTGACCGGTGACGCGATTGTCCGGCACCTGGGCGCCACGCGGGTGATTCTGTTCGGCGGACTGATGGCTGCGGCAGGATTGTTTCTGGCGACCTTCGCACCGGGATGGCAAGCCGCGCTGCTCGGTTATGCGCTGCTCGGTGCCGGTTGTTCGAACATCGTGCCAGTGCTGTACACCGCCGTGGGCAAGCAGACGGTGATGCCGCAAAGCATCGCGGTGCCGGCCATCACGACCCTGGGTTATGCCGGGATTCTGGCGGGACCGGCGGTGATCGGTTTTGTGGCTCATGGCAGCAGCCTGAGCTTCGCGTTCGGACTAATGGCGGTGCTGCTGGTGGCGGTGGCGATTGGAGGGAAAGTGCTAAAGGTCTAACGCTCAGCAGCACGAAAAACGACAGGAGGTCGTATTTTTCGCCGCTTTACTATCAGTTCTGACAGTAGACACGTTTTGGCTGCGCATCGACCATGAGTTGAATATCCCAGGCGGGTGAGCTCCTCATGAACACGTTCAACCTCAAGGTTCTGCTGGTTTTGTTGCTACTGATGGGCGCGAACGGTTGCAGCAAATCGCCGCTTGCCCAACATGACTGGGGCGAAGGTATTGAAAATTTCGCACCGGCACGTCTCTTGTCCAATGCCGACGGGCGATACAACCATTGGCAGTCCATCGCCAGGGTCAAGGTTGATGAAGGCCGGATCTGCAGCGGCAGCCTGATCGATACCCGTGGAGCAAACGATGATCGCAGCGGCCCAGCGTATGTGCTCACCTCAGGTCATTGTGCAAAAGGTAATGTCGGTCGATTTATCGTGAACGAGCCTGCGTCCGGACAGGCTACCTTCAATTTTTTCCGGGACACGACGCCACAACAAAAAAACTATCCCATCACCAGAATCGCCTGGAGCACCCTGCGTGGCCAGGACATTGCGCTGCTGGTACTCGATCGCACCCTCGGCCAAGTGATGAACGATGGCATCCAGCCCTTGAAAGTTGCGAGCCATGCCCTGACCGAAGGCACCGATACGCTGGTGGTTGGCGCCGCTGTCGATGATTTTATCCAGCRTTCGGCATGTCCGCAGGAACACCGCGCAGGAATTCTCGAAGCCGGGTGGGTTTGGGTGGATCAAATCAGCAATCGATGCCTGGGGGTCATCAATGGAATCTCTGGCTCTCCACTCCTGAATCGCTACACCAACGAAATCGTCGCGGTGATTGGCACCACCACGCGCGACAGCGGGCGATCGCGATGCAGTATCAGCGCACCTTGCGAAGTCATCGAAGGCATGCCCAATAAAGCGCAAGACACCAATTACGCGACGCCCGCCAATGGCCTGGATACCTGTTTTAGAGGGGGGCGCTTCGTTGGGGACCGCGAGCCCTGTGTACTGGGGCCCGTGTCGGAATTCGGCTCGAAGTATGGCGATCACTTCCTCAAACAGCCCCGAGATGAACAAGGGAACTACCTGCCGTTGTTGTGGGAGCATCGTTTTTCGAGCAACCAACCCTTCTTTCGCTTCAAGTACACGCGCACTGCCGAAAATTGTGCAGATATCAGGGATTACAGTGAGGTGCGTACCACTGACTCAGGCGGCGAGAGCGAGTTACGCTATGAACTGCGCCAAGGACCAGGGCTGTATTTCTTGTGCGTGATGGGGCAAAACCATCAGGCGGGACCACCCGGAAAATGGGATGCGCGAAACGCCAGGATTTTTTGGCGGTGGGTATTGGCAGAACCCGCTCAAATGGCGCCAGTATTCAACATCACGAATAGAGGAGAGGGCGTCTATTCTGTAGCGCCTTCTCAGGTCACGCCCGATCTGGATGTAGCAGGGCATCAATACAAGATCGGTACATCGGCCACGATTGATTGCCAACAAGCTGAGGGATACAAGCAGGTCAGGCCACCACTGCTGGATTTTGAAGTGGACACGAGCGACGGCGAGAAAAAAATCTGCCTCAAGACCGTGGACATGGCAGGCAATCCTTCGCCTGTCATCGACTTCCGACTGCCAGACGCCGCCCCGTAAGCCTGTGTCGACACCTATCRGAAGCTGATCGGCAACCCGGAATTGCCGACCAGTCACTCATCAGAATCCGACGCTGGCCTGCACAAAGAACGTGCGTGGCGCGCCGACGTACATCCCCGAGTTGTTGTCGCTGGAACGGGTGAAATACTGCTTGTCGAAGATGTTTTTCACCCCGGCGCCGACTTTCAGGTTCGACAACTGCGAACCGAAGTCATAACCACCGCGCACGTTCCAGGTCACGTAACCCGGAATGTCACCGTACTGCCCGTCTGCGGAACCTTCGGTGATGTAGTTGCCGCTGAAGCTGCCATCGGCATTCACTCCGGTCCCCGGTGAACGCTGCCTGGACTGGGCAAAGGCATCGAGGTTGTAGGTCCAGCGGTTGATGTCGTAACGCAGCCCGGCGGTGGCCACCTGACGCGAGTAGAACGGCAGATCACGGCCCTTGAAGCCCGGGATCTCGCCTTCATACGTGGCGCGGGTGTAGGTGAAACCGGCGTTGGCGGTCAGGCCATCGAGCATCGGGTTGAGCGCCGACAGGTCGTAATGCACCGACGCTTCAAGGCCCTGGTGCTTGGTCGCGCCGAGGTTGGTCCAGCCCACGTCGTTGCTGATGTATTGCAGTTCGTCATCGAAGTCGATGTAGAACAGCGTCACTTCCCCGCCCCACACGTCATCGTTGTAGCGCGTACCGAGCTCGTAGGTCTTGGCTTTTTCCGGGCTCAAGCCATTGGCGGTGTTGTCACCCGAGCCACCCTGGCCGAGCTGGAAATATTGCAGGCTGCCGAACGAGGTTTCGTAGTTGGCGAACAGCTTCCAGGCCTCGGACAGGTGATACATCACGCTCAGGGCCGGCAGCGGCTCGTTGCTGTCGATGCTGCGGCGTTTTTCCTGCACCGGTTTGCCGGCGGTGTCGAGCACCGGCCTGTCGTGCCATTCGGTGCTGATGCTTTCAAAACGGATGCCGGGGGTCACGGTCCAGTTGCCGACGTCGATCTTGTCATCGATGTAAACGGCGTGGGCCTCGGTGCCACCGGTGCGGTCCTGGAACACATGGCCATCGGACGTTTTGCTGACCACCGGCTGATTGTTCACCAGCGCCAGACGGCTCGACTCTTCGTGCATGCCTTCTTTCAGGTAGCGATAACCGACGCTGGCTTCCTGCGTGGTCGGGCCCAGGTCGAACACATGGGACACCCGCGGTTCGATGCCGAAGGTGTAGTACGTGCGCGGGTAGGAGTTGAGGGTTTTCTGGTCACGCGCGGCGATGGTGCTGCCACGGAAGCTGTCGGAATAGTAGGTCAGCACTTCGGCTTGGGTCCGGTCGTCGATCTGCCGCGCCCATTTGAACGACACGTCCTTGCGGCGGCCGCTGAAATTGTCGTGGTCGCGGTCGGACTGGAACGGATCGGCGTCGTACTGCTTCTGCGTCAGGCCACCGGGCATGTCGGCGCTGGCGTCGTAGTAATGGAAATTGAGGCTGAAATCGTCCTGATCGGTGGGCGCCCAGTGAGTCTTGAGGATCACGTCGTCGATGTCATTGCCGTTGTTGCTTTTGCGATAACCGTTGCCGTTCACCCCGGAATACAACAGCGCCACGCCCATGCCGTTTTCGGCGGTGCCGCCGAGAAACGCGGTGTCGATGTGTTTCCAGCCACCGCGCTGGGTGGTTTCCAGGGTGGTGCCGATTTCACCGGTGGCTTTCTCCGGGATCGCGCGGGTGACGAAGTTGATCACGCCACCGACGTTCTGCGGCCCGTAACGCACGGAACCGGCGCCGCGCACCACGTCGATGCTGTCGAGGTTGCCGGAGGAAATCGGCRCCATCGACAGCTGTGGCTGGCCGTAAGGGGCGAAGGCAGCCGGCACACCGTCGATCAGTACGGTGGAGCGTGGCGACAGGCGCGAAGTCAGGCCGCGCACACCGACGTTCAGGGAGATGTCGCTGCCGCCAGTGCCGTTGGCGTCCTGCACTTGCACGCCGGGAACACGCCGCAATACGTCGCCGACATTCATGGCGCCCTGCTCGACCATCGCTTCACGGCGAATAACCGTGCGCGCGCCGGGATGGTTTTGCACCACGGCGGCATCGGCGTCACCGAGCCAGTCACCCACCACCTTGATGTCGGTCACGCCCAGTTCCAGCGGGCCATTTGAGGCGGAAGTCGGTGCCGGCATCAGCGTGACCGAACCCTCATCGATCTGGTATTGCAGACCGCTGCCTTGCAGCAATTGGCGCAAGGCCTGTTCCGGCGAGAGGTTGCCATCGACTGCCGGTGCCTGTTTGCCAGCCACCAGTTCCGGGCTGAAAAAAACCTGCAACGAGGTTTGCTGGCCCAGCTGACTCAAGGCCTGGCCCAGTGGCTGAGCCTGAATATGAATGGCGTCGGCGGCGAATGCCTGAGGCAGCGCCGAGCTGACCGACAGGGCGAGCGCGAGGGGCAGCCAGGATGATTTGTTATTTTTAGCGGTGGTTTTCTTCACGTCGAACGTTGTCCTGTGGATCGCAAGAGTGCGCGTCTGTTAATGCAAACCAGTTGCAGTTGGACAAGAAGACGAAGAACTCGAAAAAAACCTGAATCTATCGGGAGATTATTTCCTGGCTGCCGTCATCGAGGGTGCGGATGGCCACCCGCAGAATGCTCGGCAAGGCCTTGAGCAGCGCATCGGTGTTGTCGGATTTGAACACGCTGGTCAGGCGCAGGTTGCCCACGTTGGCGCTGCCGACTGTCAGCGGTTTCTCCCGATAACGCGACACTTCTTCGGCCACTTCGCTGAGGCTGGCGTTGTTGAACACCAGTTTGCCGCTGCGCCATGCGGTCAGTTCCGCAGGGTTGACCATATAGGCGGTGGCCACCTTGCCCTGGGCATTGATGCGAGTGCCGAAGCCGGCGGTGAGGCTGACGAAATCATCGCCACCCCCTTGAACCCTGACCGTGCCCTGCTCCACCGCGACCCGGGTTTCGGCGCTGTCGCGGCGCACATCGAACCGGGTGCCGGTGACCGTGACCCTGCCGCTGCCCGCCTCGACCACGAACGGTCGACTGCTGTCGTGCTCGACGCTGAACATCGCCTCGCCTTGCGTCAACTCGATGCCGCGACGGTCCTTTTCATAGCGCACCTGCACCCGGCTGCGGCTGTTCAGATCAATCACCGAACCGTCCGGCAACGCCACATGACGACGCTCGCCAAGGGCCGTGGAATATTCAGCCGTGTAGGTCGCCGGAGGGTTCAAGCCGCTGAACAGCCCCAGGCCGAGCGCCACCGCCAACACGCTGGCGGCCACCGCGTAACGCACCAGCGGACGACGTTTACTGYGCACCGCCGGGGTTTCACACAAGGCGTGCAGACGCTTGGCCGGCAATCGATCGGCCGCCACCCACAGGTTCTGGAGTATCTGATATTCGTTGCGATGCTGAGGGTGTTCGTCCAGCCAGCTCTCGAAGCGGCGCTGCTCTTCGGCGCTGGCGGCAGGTTCCTGCAAACGCACAAACCACCGCGCCGCGTCGTCGCGAACCGTTGTTTGCCCGCACGCACAATCACGAGTATCCATCATGGCTGTGCCCCGTCCAGACGATCACGCAGATGCCGCAGGGTGCGGATCATATACTTTTCCACCATGTTCCTGGACAGCCCCAGGCGCTCGGCGATTTCGGCCTGGGTCAGGCCTTCGATCTTCTGCCAGACGAACACCTTGCGGCAGTTGAGCGGCAACTCGGAGAGCGCCCGCTCGATGGAATCCGCCAACTGGATCGCGTGCATGAAATGCTCCGGGTCGCCGGACGACGACACACTGTGATCGATCGCCTCCGACTCCATGGCGCCCCGCCGATCCTCACGCCGATAACCGTCCACCGCTATGTTGCGCGCGGTCTGGTGCAAATACGCCCGAGGTTGCTGCACCGCCGCCGAATCGGACTCGAGCACCCGCACGAAGGTGTCATGGGCCAGGTCCTCGGCCTGCTGACGATTTCTCAGACGACGGGTCCAGGTGCCGATCAACTCTTCGTAATGCTCGAAAAAGCCAGGTCTGCGGGGCAGCTTGGGGGTCATTGCGGCGTGCTGTAGGGATGAGGTGCGAATAGTAATGCTTCCTATTAACCGGAGGCAATGGATTCCACTTGGGAGTACCAGACGACCGGTAGCCAAAACCCGTTGCCACAAAATATTACATGCGTCATATTACACTCATAATAACGCCTCGTTTCCCACAGGTATTTCTCCATGACCAGCATGCCCAGCCTTGAACCCGACCTTGCTGTCGCAGTGAACCCACCCAAGCCTCCCCTGCTGAAACGGCTGGTGCTGCTGACGGCAGCCATCGCAGCCCTGGTGTTCATCGGGCTGTACGCGAACCATTGGTGGACTGCCGGGCGCTTCATCGAAGAAACCGACGATGCCTACATTGGTGGCGACGTCACGGTGATCGGCCCGAAAGTCGCCGGCTATATCGAAGAAGTGTTGGTGACCGACAACCAGAAGGTCAAGGCCGGCGATGTGCTGATCCGGATCGACGCCCGTGACTACCGCGCCAACCTGGCCAAGGCTGAAGGCGCGGTGGCCGCTGAAGAAGCATTGCTCGCCAACCTCGACGCCACCGAACAACTGCAACACGCGGTGATCGGCCAGGCCCGCGCCGGTATCGATGCCGCAGGCGCCGAAACCGCGCGCTCGCGGGACGACAATGCCCGCTACAAACGCCTGGTGGGCAGCAATGCCGTCTCGGTGGAAAGCGCGCAACGGGCCGACGCTACCTTCAAGACGGCCCAGGCGCAGAGTGCCCGGGCCCAGGCCGAATTGCTCGCCGCGCAACGCCAGTTGAACGTGATCGAAACCCAGAAACAACAAGCCCGCGCGGCGTTGATACAGGCGCGGGCCGAGCGTGATCTGGCGCAGTTGAACGTCGGCTACACCGAGTTGAAAGCCCCCGTCGATGGCGTGATCGGCAATCGTCGGGCGCGGGTCGGCGCTTATGCCCAGGCCGGTTCGCAACTGTTGTCGTTGGTGCCGGCCAGCGGGTTGTGGGTCGATGCCAATTTTAAAGAAGATCAGCTAGCGCGGATGACGCCGGGACAACGTGTGATCGTGCATGCCGACGTGCTCAAGGGGCGTGAGTTCCACGGGCATCTGGACAGCCTCGCGYCGGCCAGCGGTTCGCAGTTCAGCGTGCTGCCACCGGAAAACGCCACCGGTAACTTCACCAAAATCGTCCAGCGGGTGCCGGTGCGGATCCTGCTCGACCCGGCGGATGGCGTACTCGGTCATCTGCGTCCAGGCCTGTCGGTGACTGCCGAAGTGGACACCCGCGCCGAGCCTGAAGCGCAAACCCCAACCGTGGCCAGCGCGCCATGAGCCGCGCCCTCGCCGCCCCCGCGCAACCGTTCAACGCAGCCAACATGGCGACGGCGACCAAGGTGTTCGCCTTCGCCACGATGTGCATCGGCATGTTCATTGCGCTGCTGGATATCCAGATCGTCTCGGCGTCGCTGCGTGACATCGGCGGCGGGCTCTCGGCGGGCACCGACGAAACCGCCTGGGTGCAGACCAGTTACCTGATCGCCGAAATCATCGTGATTCCGCTGTCGGGCTGGTTGTCCCGGGTGTTCTCGACCCGTTGGCTGTTCTGCGCCTCGGCGATTGGCTTCACCCTGGCCAGCCTGCTCTGCGGTGTGGCCTGGAACATCCAGAGCATGATCGCCTTCCGCGCCCTGCAAGGGTTTCTCGGTGGCTCGATGATTCCGCTGGTGTTCACCACCGCCTTCTTTTTCTTCACCGGCAAGCAACGGGTGATCGCCGCCGCAACCATCGGCGCAGTGGCCTCGCTGGCGCCGACGCTGGGGCCGGTCATCGGTGGCTGGATCACTGACATTTCGTCCTGGCACTGGCTGTTCTACATCAACCTGGTGCCGGGGATTTTCGTCGCGGTGGCAGTGCCGATGCTGGTGAAAATCGACCAGCCGGAATTGTCGCTGCTCAAAGGCGCCGACTACCTGAGCATGCTGTTCATGGCGGTGTTTCTCGGTTGCCTGGAATACACCCTCGAAGAAGGCCCGCGCTGGAACTGGTTCAGCGACAGCACGATTCTGACCACTGCGTGGATCAGCGGCCTGGCCGGATTGGCCTTCATCGGTCGAACCTTGTACGTGGCCAACCCGATCGTCGATCTGCGCGCCTTGAAAGACCGCAACTTCGCCCTCGGTTGTTTCTTTTCGTTCGTCACCGGGATCGGCCTGTTCGCGACGATTTACCTGACGCCGCTGTTTCTCGGCCGGGTACGCGGCTACAGCGCGCTGGACATTGGCCTGGCAGTGTTTTCCACCGGGGTGTTCCAGATTATGGCGATTCCGCTGTACGCCTTTCTGGCCAATCGCATCGACCTGCGCTGGATCATGATGACCGGCCTTGGGCTGTTCGCCCTGTCGATGTGGGACTTCAGCCCGATCACCCACGACTGGGGCGCCAGGGAATTGATACTGCCGCAAGCCTTGCGCGGGATCGCGCAACAACTGGCGGTGCCGCCGGCGGTGACCCTGACCCTTGGCGGGTTGGCACCGTCGCGGCTCAAACATGCTTCGGGGTTATTTAACCTGATGCGTAACCTTGGCGGCGCGATGGGGATCGCCGCGTGCGCGACCATCCTCAATGACCGCACCAACCTGCACTTCACCCGGTTGGCGGAGAACCTCAACAGCACCAACGAAGCACTCAATCAGTGGCTGTCCCAGGTCGGCCATAACTTCGCCGCCCTCGGCCAGAGCGGTGACATCGGCGTCACCGCCAGCCTGCGTCAGCTGTGGCTGCTGACGTATCGCGAAGCGCAGACGCAAACCTACGGCGACGCGTTCCTGATGATCATGGTCTGCTTCATTCTCGCCACGGCGATGGTGCCCCTGATGCGCAAGGTACAACCACCAGCCGCGCCGAGTGCCGATGCTCATTGAGCCTGATTGTTACTCCTGAGGCATCTTGCGGAAACCCACAGCCAGGCGGTTCCAGCTGTTGATGGTGGAAATCGCCACCGTCAGGTCGACCATTTCCTTGGGGCTGAACTCGGCGCTGAGCAGCGCATAGTCTTCGTCCGGCGCGTGGGTCAGGCTCACTTGGGTCATGGACTCGGTCCAGGCCAGTGCGGCGCGCTCGCGATTGGTGAAAAACGGTGCCTCGCGCCAGGCGGTCACGGCGAACAGCCGGCGTGGCGTTTCCCCGTCCTTCATGGCATCGGCAGTGTGCATGTCGATGCAGAAGGCGCAGCCGTTGATCTGCGAGGCGCGCAGCTTGACCAGTTCGATCAGCGACTTTTCCAGGGGCAGTTTCGAGACAGCGGTTTCCAGGGCCATCATGGCTTTGAAGGCGTCTGGGGAGGCAGTGTAGAAATCGATACGGGTTTGCATGGCGAGCTCCAATCACAATGGGTGTTGGCGCTACGTTAATGCGGACCTGAGGTTGAACAAATAGCCAATTATTGGGAAGTTGAGGATGCCAATAGACCAGAAGAATTTCAGTGACAGTGCCGACGCCGACGCCTGCTCGCGAAGGCGCCGGAACAGGCAACCAACCTATTGGTGACTACGATTGCGCAACCACTGCAAAAACCCTTTTTTCTCCACCACCTTGGGTGTTTCCTGAATCAGCGCCTGAGCCTTGTTCAAGCGGAAATCCAGCAACGTCTTCATCGCTTCACCGATGTCATGCCGCGCATCCAGGCACGGTTGGAGGTATTCCCTTTCGATCCGGTACAAGCTGCAGGTCGTCTTGGCTTTAAAATCCGCCGGCATCGCCATATCGGACAAAATCCCGCCCTCGCCGATCACCTCTCCCGGCCCCATGCGCCCGCTTTCGATCTTGACCCCGCCGCGGCTCAGCTCCACCGACACGACGCCGGATTCAATGATGAACAGATGATCGCTGACCTCCCCCGCCGGCAGAATCATTTCTCCGGCGCGGAAGGTTTGCAGCTTCATGTTCTGGCTGAAGGTTTCTTTCTCTTCCTGACGCAGGGTCGAGAAGATGTTCGAGCCGTCCAGCAACGCCCGTTGCCGTGACAAGGCCGCAGGAGCGTTGGGCTCGACGTTCGACAACAGGATGACGCCGGATGCCTGCAAGTGCCGGAACGCCAGGTCGAACAGCAGATTGCGCACCATGCGTTTCTGATCCATGGAGACCACGAAGCCGCTGATTTCATACTCCACGCCGGTGCTGCCGGAGCTTTTCAACGCCACGCACGGTGCCGGTTTGTCCAACAGAAAGCGGCACCCTTGCATAGCCCGCTCCAAGGCATCGATCACCGTTTGCGGACGCGCGTGGGGGCTCACTTGCAAACTGATCGAGACGCCGAAAATATCGCTGGGCCGGCTGAAATTGATGATCTTGGCCTTGGCCGCCAGGGAGTTGGGGATCACCGCCATGCTGCCTTGGGAGGTTTGTAGGCGTGTGGCGCGCCAATCGATGTCGGTGACCCGACCTTCGGTGCCATCGATGGAGATCCAGTCACCCAGTTGATAGGGTTTGGTGGTGTTCAGGACGATCCCGGAAAACACGTCGCTGAGGGTACTTTGCAAGGCCAGGCCGACGACGATCGCCAACGCGCCGGATGTCGCCAGCACGCCCTTGACCGGCAATTCGAGCACGTACGCCAGGGCAGCAATGACCGCGATCAGGAAAATCACCGCGCCGAGCAGGTCCTGCAACAAGCGCCCGGTGTGCCCGACCCGTTGCATCATCACCGCGCCGAGCAATACTGTCAGGGTGCGCGCTGCGTATAGCCACCAGCCAATCTGCAAACCGGTTGCCGCCAGGTGCAACGGCACATTGTCGGCCCAGGGCGCCGGCGCCATGGGGTTCAAGCCTTCGTTGAACAGCAGCACGCTGAACAACGCGAAAATCACCACCCGCGCGGCCAGTTTCCAGTTGCTGCTACTGGCCGTGATCAAACGCCACAACACCAGATCGATCAGGATCAGGATCAGCGCGCTAAGCAACGGGTGATTGGTGAGCAGTGACAGCATCAAGCAACTCCAACAATGGCCAATGGCGTGAAGATCTCACAGATTGTAGGAGCTGGCGAAGCCTGCGATCTGCAAAACACCACAAAACCAATGTGGGAGATACCAGGTTGCAGAGCAACCCACTACTGCGTCGTATTCAACCGCTCATCCGGCCGAACCGGCCCGACTGGAAGTCGCTGAAGGCCTGATGAATTTCCTGCTCGGTGTTCATTACAAACGGGCCGTGGCCGACGATGGGCTCGTCGATCGGCTCGCCGCTGAGCAGCAGCACGACTGCATCGTTGTCGGCTTCGAGGCTGAGCTGATCACCGTTGCGTTCGAACAACGCCAACTGCCCGTCACGCACCAGTTCCTGACCATTGACCTGAACCGTACCGCGCAGCACCACCAGTGCGGTGTTGCGTCCTTCATGCAGATCCAGGGTCAGCAACTTGCCGGCGTTCAAGCGCACATCCCACACGTCGATCGGCGTGAAGGTCCGCGCCGGGCCTTTGTGGCCGTCGAACTCACCGGCGATCAAGCGCAGGCTGCCGGCATTGTTTTTCAGCGGGATACGCGCAATGTCGCCGTCGAGAATCGTCTGGTAACCGGGCTCGGCCATCTTGTCCCTGGCCGGCAAGTTGACCCACAGCTGCACCATTTCCAGGGTGCCGCCGGTTTTGGCGAAACCTTCGGAGTGAAACTCCTCATGAATGATCCCCGAGGCTGCGGTCATCCATTGCACATCGCCGGGGCCGATCTTGCCGCCGCTGCCGGTGGAGTCACGGTGTTCCAGCTCGCCCTTGTAGACGATCGTCACGGTTTCGAACCCGCGGTGCGGATGCTGACCCACGCCACGACGCTCGGTGGTCGGAGTGAATTCGGCGGGACCTGCGTGATCCAGCAGCAGGAACGGGCTGATGTGTTTGCCCAGGTTGTCGTAGGAAAACAGCGTGCGAACCGGAAAACCGTCGCCGACCCAATGAGGTCGTGGACTGGTGTAGATACCGATGATGTTTTTCATCTTGGCCTCTGAATCTGTTGTGTGACGCGATGGATAAAGCTTAAAACCATGACCTTTGGCGCACTAGACTGCAAAAATCAGCCTCATCGTTCTATCTGGAGAACGATGGAGGAAGATTTTTTGATCTTCCAACAACCCATTCATGACTTGCGGTAAACAGTGCTTTGCCAAACCAGCGGTTTTTCTCAAGGGTGCAGCCGGGGATACTCCCGCCCATTCCCACTGCAACCCCTGGAGTCTTTGATGTCTATTCCCGCATTCGGTCTTGGTACGTTTCGCCTGCAAGGCCAAGTGGTCATCGATTCGGTGAGCACCGGTCTTGAACTGGGCTACCGGGTCATCGACACCGCGCAAATCTACGAAAACGAAGCCGAAGTCGGCCAGGCCATCGCCGCCAGCGGCATTGCCCGTGAAGAGTTGTTCATCACCAGCAAAATCTGGGTCGCCAACTTTGCCAAAGACCGGTTGATCGACAGCCTCAAAGAAAGCCTGGATAAGCTGCAAACCGACTATCTGGACCTGACCCTGATCCACTGGCCGTCACCGGAAGATCAGGTGCCGGTCGAAGAGTTCATGGGGGCGCTGCTCGAGGCCAAACGACTGGGCCTGACCCGTCGGATCGGCGTGTCCAACTTCACGGTCGACCTGATGAAGCAAGCCATTGCTGCGGTCGGCGCCGAGAACATCGCCACCAACCAGATCGAACTGCACCCGTACCTGCAAAACCGCAAGGTCGTCGAATTTGCGCAAAGCCAGGGCATCCAGATCACCTCTTATATGACCCTGGCCTATGGCGAAGTGCTGAAAGATCCGCTCATCCAGCAGATCGCCGATCGCCTGCAGGCGACACCGGCCCAAGTCACCCTGGCCTGGGCCATGCAACTGGGGTACGCGGTGATCCCCTCTTCCACCAAACGCACCAACCTGCAAAGCAATTTGCACGCCTGCACGCTGACCCTGAGCGACGCCGACATGGCGCTGATCGCGGGCCTGGATCGCGGCCAGCGACTGACCAGCCCCAACGGCATTGCGCCGCGGTGGGATTGAGTTTCAGCCCTGACTTAAATCTAGGCTCAAGCGTTCATCCAGCGATGACATCGTGCGCTGCAATTGATCGACGGCTTCGTCGAGCAGCACTGAATCCCCCACATCGATGACACGCTCCAGTTGCTCGCAATGCTCAACCAAGCGCTGTGCCCGGACCATGCGCGCACCGCCCTTGATGCGGTGCGCCAGGTCGCGCAGCACACAGTGATTGCCATTGGCGTGCGCCTGGAGCAGATCATCCCGATCCACCCGGTTGGTCACCGTCAGTTCGCGCACCAGACGATCAATCAACGTGCGGTCCGCACCGACGTATTGCTCCAGGCCACTGAGGTCAATCTCCGGCGTTGAGGGCTCTGCGACAAGTTCTGGCGTCTGGTTCAAAAACCTGGAGGCCAACCAAGTGTTCAGATCCGCCAGCAGGATCGGTTTGAACAGGCAGTCGTCCATGCCCGCCTCCAGGCATCGGGCCTTCTCCTCGGGCTGCGCATTGGCGGTACAGCCCAGAATCAATGTAGCTGGCAATCCCTTGGCACACTCTTCATCGCGGATTGCACCCGCCAGTTCATAACCGCTGAGCCTGGGCATATTGCAGTCGGTAACCACCAGATCGAACTCATGTTTACGCCACAGCTTAAGCGCCCGTGCGCCCTCTTCGGCCTCCAGAACATGATGCCCAAGGTGGCTCAGTTGCCGTGAAAGCAACAGTCGATTAGGCGGGTGATCGTCAACCACCAGAATCGTCAGTGGCCGCGTTGGCGCCTGCAATCCGCTCTCCACGGCCTCAATGGAAGGCAACGACGGCAATGCGATCAGCTCAAGATTGATGTCGACCTGCGAGCCTTGTCCAAGGACGCTGTCGAGTTGCAACCGCCCGCCCATCATTTCGCACAGCGTGCGGCTGATCACTAACCCCAGGCCAGAGCCGCTTCGGGCTGACTGTCGGCCGTTATCGGCCTGGATGAACGGGCTGAACAACCGTTGTCGGTCGACGGTGCTGATGCCTATGCCGGTGTCTTCAATCTGCACGCTGACCGCCAGATGTCCTGACATGACGGCCGCCACTCGCAGCGTCAGGCTCACTTCACCCTCATGGGTGAACTTGATGGCGTTGCTCAGCAGATTGGACAGCACCTGTTTGAAGCGTGTGGGATCGATCAACACATCACAGTCACTGTGTTCGTCCAGATCGATTCGCCACGCCAGCGCTTTCTGCCGTGCCAAGCCTTCGAAAACCCGACACACCGACTCCACCAGCCCCCGCAGATTGGCGCGCTCAGGGGTCAGGGATAAATGCCCTGACTCGATACGCGCGATATCCAGGATGTCGCCGATCAGCGCCAGCAATTGTTGTGCGGCACTGGACGCCACCTCAATGGCGCTACGGTCGGTGACGCCCTCGTCCGCACGCTTCAAGGCCAGTTCGAGCATGCCGATCAGGGCGTACAACGGTGTGCGTAGCTCGTGACTCATGGTCGCCAGAAAAGTGGTTTTGGCGCCATTGGCATCCTCCGCCTCAGCCTTGGCGTCCTGCAATTGCCGCAACCATTGCTGGCGCTGGCGGATCTGCCGACGCTGCCAGGCGATCCAGCCCAAGGCGAGCAACAGCAAGGCTCCCGCCACGGCAAACGCTTGAACAATGCCTTGGCGATGACGCAACCAATAGCTGTCATCCACCACCACGTCATTGCTCCAGCGGGCCACCAGATCGTCCATCTCCTGGGGCGAGATGCTCAGCAATGCCTTGTTCAGAATCGAGTGCAGCTCCAGCGCATCACTTCCGGTCGCCAGAGCGATGCGTGCCGGTTCATCGCCCACGGTACTGCTGATGCGCAGACGCCCGCTGTAATACCGGGCAATCAGGTAGCGGGTCATGAACAACGAACTGAGCGCGGCATCGGCTTCCCCCTTCATGACCATTTCCAGGCCTTGGGCCGGGCTTTGCACATCCAGCATCCGCACCTGCGGTGCCCTGGCAAGAATGAATGCGCGCATGGGATGACTGTGATAAATCGCCAGGCGTTTGCCGGCCAGATCGTCCAGCGTTCTCGGGCTGCCGGGGGTGACTGCACTGACCAGCGTGTATGGATTGGTGACGTAAGGGCTGGTAAAACGCAGCCCGGCCACACCTTCAGTCGTGGGGATGAGCGCCGGCAATATGTCGATCTCGCCAGCCTTGAGTCGCTGGATCTGCTCGTCCAGGGATTGGCCCCGCTGCACGTCAAAGTTCAAACCGCTACGCTGGCTGATCAGCGTCAACAATTGCGCGGTCAACCCGCTGAATCGCCTTTCGGCGTCATAGAAAGTCAAAGGCGCAAAGTCCCCGACCACTCCGACCCTCACCGTCGGATGCTGATCCCGCCAGTGCTGTTCACTGGCGCTCAGACTCACCCGCTGCAGACCCAGTCGATTGGCGCGGCCGGCACTCCATCGTTGCTCGATGGCAGAGCGTTGCTCCATCGGGATCGCCGCCAGTGCCTGGTCGACGATGTTTTTCAGGCGCGTATTGTCCCGCACCAATGCGAAACCGAACGGGTTGGCGTCAAGGCCGGATGGCCCCATCAACTGAACGTTATTGTGGTAGTTGTTGTTGATCAGGTAATTGGCACTGATAAGGTCCCCGAGATACACATCAGCCTGCCTGTATGCCACGGCTCCGAGTGCATCGAGCGCCGATGGGTAACGTTGCAGATCAGCCTTGGGATAGAAGGCTTTGACGGTCTGCTCCGGCAGATAGTCGGCGACCATGGCGATGCGTTTACCCGCCAGATCCTCGGGCATGCGCTCGTCCAGTCTGGTGACCAGCATCGGCTGATCTTCGGCATAGGCGCTGGTTCGATTCAGTTCGGGATCGGCGGCCTCGAAGCTGTTGGAGGTTCCCAGCAGATCCAGGTCTTTGCGTTTGAGTGCCTCCATCGCCGACTCGCGTGTGCCGTAGCGCAGCACCTCGACGTTGACGTGCAGCAGTTGCGCAAGCAGCTCGACGTAATCGGCGGTAATGCCCTCCAGCTCATCGTGATTGCGCGTCAATTCGAAGGGCGGGTAGTCCGGCCCCGTTACTCCGACGCGCAACACCCGTTTGCTGACCACCCAATTGCGGTCATCCATGCCCAGCTGGACGGCATAGCCATCCACCGTGGAGCGCCCCAGCAGGCGCAATGACTTAGGCTCGTCGGCTACCGCGACCAGGGCCTGCGATGCAAGACATAGGATCAACACCCACAGGAAGATGCGCACGGTCGGGTTCATTCAGATCAGATGATTGCGCTTGGCGAAATCGCGCAGGTGTACCGCAGCGTTCACGCCCAGTTTTTCGATCAAGCGGGTCTTGTAGGTGCTGACGGTTTTGTGACTCAGGTGCGTAAGCTCGGCGATGGCCTTGTTACTCATACCCTGGGCCAAATACCGCAGGATTGTCAGTTCGCGGTTGGAAAGTTTATCGATCATCTCTTTTTCGCTGCGTTGCCGGGGGTCCTGCGATCCCGCAGGCAACCGCGCGAAAAAGGTGTAACCGGCCATGACGGCGTGCACGGCTTTTTGCAAT
The DNA here is from genome assembly GCF_056396925.1 of Pseudomonas sp. 05N433. NCBI lineage: Bacteria > Pseudomonadati > Pseudomonadota > Gammaproteobacteria > Pseudomonadales > Pseudomonadaceae > Pseudomonas > Pseudomonas sp. 05N433. The sequence goes on from NZ_JBFTML010000033.1 coordinate 44,801, forward strand.
TGTTGCAAGGAGCGGGTCTTGGCGACATAAGCCATGGCCCGGGCGCGCATGCAACGCTCTTGAAAAAAAAGCGGATCCAGGGAAGTGAAAACCAGTACCAGACATAGCCAACCATTGGCCCTGATCCGGTCCAGCAGCTCCAGCCCATCGCCACCGGGCATAACCAGATCCAGTATCACCAGATCGACTGCATGCTCACGAAGTATCGATAAGGCCTCGCCAACACTGGACGCCTCAAAAATGAGTTTGAAGCCTTCCCGCTCGAGTACAAGTGTGACTGCGGCACGTACCACCGGATGATCGTCCACAATCAGCGCTTTCTTCATGGCAATTCCTTTGCAAAAACTCAACGATTGCCCGCCGGTAACCGCCGGGATAGACGCAGCGGCTGCGCAATGACTTTTGCACGGAAAGCAGGAGAAATGTACCTATCAGAAATGATAGTACCGACGAACGGTAACCCTGGACTCAACCCATCCGTTGTCGACTCCGCTCCTGATCCAGTGGCGATGCAGCTTCACACGCAGGCGGATCGATGAGCTCCATCAGCCGTCGAATGGCGGCTAAATCCGGCAGCGCCGCGTGGTCTTCGTAGATCAAGGCGTGGTGAACCTGGCGGTTATCGCGCAAGAACCCGGACAGATCCAATGCCCCTGCCACCAGAGAGGCATTGATGATCACCAGGTCGAACGGCTCGCATCCGTACTCGACCAGATTCAGCATGTCGGCAAGACTTTGCACCGGCGCCACTCGGTAATAACCGAGCTGGTTGAACAACCGCTCGGTTTTCATCCGGTGAAAATGCTGTTGGTCGGCGATCAGGATGCGCAAGGCTTTGTTGATCATCGCGGGCCTCAGGTCGATGGCTGATGAGTGAGGCGGCAAGGCTACGGAAGACCCGAGAAGCGTTCTGTAGGACCTTTCCTAAAAATCGAGGGTTCTGTCCGACTTAAAGATCAAAAGATCGCGGCCTTCGTAGGAGCTGACGCAGCTTGCGACAGCTCCTACTTTTGGCAGCCTTACTGCCAGCCAAACCGCCGAATGTAGAAGCCTTTCACCGCCTGGGTCAGTGCCATGTACGCCAGCAGAATCACCGGCAGGAACACAAAATACAGCGACGGCAGCGCCTGCAGTTTGAAGTAATGCGCCAGCGGCCCCATCGGCAGGAAAATCCCCACGGCCATGATAATGCCCGTCATCACCAGCAGCGGGGTGGCGGCGCGGCTTTGCAGGAACGGGACCTTCGGCGTGCGGATCATGTGCACGATCAGCGTCTGGGTCAGCAGCCCGACCACGAACCAGCCGGACTGGAACAGGGTCTGGTGGTCCGGGGTGTTGGCATCGAACACGTACCACATCAAGGCAAAGGTGCTGATGTCGAAGATCGAACTGATCGGGCCGAAAAACAGCATGAAGCGTCCGACGTCCGCTGGCTGCCAGCGTTGGGGCTGTTTCAGCATGTCTTCATCGACGTTATCGAACGGGATGGCGATCTGCGAAATGTCATAGAGCAGGTTCTGCACCAGCAGGTGCATCGGCAGCATGGGCAGGAACGGAATGAACGCACTGGCCACCAGCACCGAGAACACGTTTCCGAAGTTCGAGCTGGCGGTCATTTTGATGTACTTGAGCATGTTGGCGAAGGTCCGCCGCCCTTCCAGCACGCCCTCCTCCAGCACCATCAGGCTTTTTTCCAGAAGAATGATGTCCGCCGCTTCCTTGGCGATGTCCACCGCGCTGTCCACCGAAATGCCGATGTCAGCAGTGCGCAGGGCTGGCGCATCGTTGATGCCGTCGCCCATGAAACCGACCACGTGACCGTTGCCCTTGAGCAGGCGGACGATGCGTTCCTTGTGCGACGGCGTGAGTTTGGCGAAGACGTTGGTGGTCTCGACCGCCACCGCCAGCTCGGCGTCGCTCATGCGCTCGATGTCGTTGCCCATCAGCAGGCCTTGCTGTTCCAGCCCGACTTCACGGCAGATTTTCGCGGTCACCAGTTCGTTGTCGCCAGTCAGCACTTTCACCGCCACACCGTGCGCGGCCAGGGCCTTGAGCGCCGGCGCGGTGCTTTCCTTCGGTGGATCGAGGAAAGCCACATAACCGATCAGCGTCAGCGCCTGTTCATCGGCCAGGCTGTAAGTGTCGCGCCCCTCGATCATTGGYCGCGCCGCCACCGCCACCACCCGCAGGCCTTCGGCATTGAAGGTGGCGGTGACTTGGCGAATCCGCGCCAGCAATTCATCGCTCAGCGCCTCGTCGGCATCGCCATGGCGCACCCGGGTGCACACCGCCAGCACTTCCTCCACCGCGCCTTTGCAGATCAGCAGATGCGGCTGATCACGCTCGGCCACCACCACCGACATGCGCCGACGGGTGAAGTCGAACGGAATCTCGTCGACCTTGCGAAACGCCGTGCCGACTTTCAGTTCACGGTGGATCTCCACGTGTTCCAGCACGGCCACGTCCAGCAGGTTTTTCAGGCCGGTCTGGTAGTAGCTGTTGAGGTAGGCCATTTCCAGCACGTCATCGGAATCGTTGCCCCAGACATCGACGTTGCGCGCGAGGAAGATTTTGTCCTGGGTCAGGGTGCCGGTCTTGTCGGTGCAGAGCACGTCCATGGCGCCGAAGTTCTGGATCGCATCGAGGCGTTTGACGATGACTTTTTTGCGCGACAGGAACACCGCGCCTTTTGCCAGGGTCGAGGTGACAATCATCGGCAGCATTTCCGGGGTCAGGCCCACGGCGATCGACAGCGCGAACAGCAACGCTTCGGTCCAGTCACCCTTGGTGAAACCGTTGATGAACAACACCAGCRGCGCCATGACGAACATGAAGCGGATCAGCAACCAGCTGACCTTGTTGACTCCGGTCTGAAACGAAGTCGGCGCACGATCGGTGGCACCGACCCGCTGCGCCAGCGCGCCGAAATAGGTGTTGTTGCCAGTGGTGAGAATCAGCGCCATGGCCGTGCCGGACACCACGTTGGTGCCCATGAACAGGATGTTGTCGAGGTCCAGCGGGTTGTGGGTGTGGTTGTCCTGCTGACGTGGGAATTTTTCCACCGGCATCGATTCACCGGTCATCGCGGCCTGGCTGACGAACAGGTCCTTGGCGTTGAGCACTCGGCAATCGGCAGGAATCATGTCACCGGCCGAGAGCACGATCAGGTCACCCGGCACCAGTTGCTTGATCGGCAATTCGAGGCGTTGCGCACCGTTGTTCGCCACCTCCCGACGCATCACCGTGGCGGTGTTGCTGACCATCGCCTTGAGCGCGTCGGCGGCCTGGTTGGATTTGGTTTCCTGCCAGAAACGCAGCAAGGTCGAGAGCACCACCATCGAGAAAATCACGATGGCGGCTTTCATGTCTTCGGTCAGCCAGGAGATCACCGCCAGCAAGGTCAGCAGCAGGTTGAACGGGTTTTTGTAGCAGTGCCACAGGTGCGTCCACCACGGCAGCGGTTGCTCGTGCTCGACTTCATTGAGGCCATATTGCTCGCGCAGGGCATCGGCTTCGGCTTCACTCAGGCCGTCGGTGTGGCTGCCGAGGTTATCCAGCAATTGGCCGGTGTCGCTGTTGGCAGCGGCGACCAGGGTTTGCGCGAGCGTCGGCGGGACTTCACGGCTGACCGTGGTGTCGGTGAAGCTTTCCAGCAGCGCCAGTCGACGGAAGTGCCGGGCGATGTGACGGTTTCGCAGGAATCCGGCGAAGAATTCTTTCAGCCAGGTCAGGTTCATGGCAGTGCCCCCCCAGGGTCAGCCGGGAAACCGTCGAGCAGGCGTGTCGAGGCGCTGCGATGACGACACGGGGTCGAACATCACACGCTGTTCAGCGTCGATGAGAGGACGTCGGGAGTCGGGCCAAAACCGGCCACGATCGGGATGCCGCTGCTCGCTTTACGGCGAGACAACGGCACAAAAAGGCTGCGCGTTATCTTGCCGGGAAAATGCCGGTTACCGAGACCGGCCGACAACTGTCACTCGAACAAGTACCCACTGTGGGTCTCCGCTAATTGATGAAAACGCGTGAAGCTTACGCCGCGATATCTAGAGAGTAAACGCTGCGCAGGGGTGTTGCAGGGGGAATCTCGGGGTTCTTCAGGAAGGGTTCAGGTTGATCGCAAACCTGTGGCGAGGGGGCGGTGCGGCGTTCCGACAAGCCCCCTCGCCACAAAATCTCAGCTGGCAGTCGCCAACAACACGTCCCTCACCGATCGGCCACGGGATTTGCCATGGTCATACAACGAGCCGGCAATTTCATCGGCGCGGATCGGCAGGATCGACAGCAAGGTGTCGCTCAAGCCGTGGCTGGCCTGGCAGAAACCCTGCATGTAGATGCCGGCCTTGCAACGCTCGTCGGTGATCAGCCTGTAATTGCGATCGACTTCGAAATCGCCCAGGTATTGTTCCAGCGGCGCCAACAGTTTGCGGTGCATCTGCCGCTCGTAACCGGTGGCCAGCACCACGGCGTCGTAGCGGTGAACCGTGACTTCGCCAGTGGCGTTGTTGCGCATCGCCAGCTCGATACCGCGCTCGGTCGCGGTGGCTTTTTCGACGGTAGTCAGGGTGCGGAACGCATGGCGCGCAACGCCCGAGACTTTCTGCCGGTAGAAGATCCCGTAGATGCGTTCGATCAGGTCGATGTCCACCACCGAATAGTTGGTGTTGTGGTACTCGTTGACCAGACGCTCGCGTTCACTGCTGGCCTGCTGGAACACCAGGTCGGTGAACTCCGGCGAGAACACTTCGTTGACGAAGGGGCTGTCATCGGCCGGTTTCAAGGCCGAGCCGCGCAGGATCATGTCCACCTGCACCGACGGGAAGCTGTCGTTGAGGTCGATGAAGGCCTCCGCCGCGCTCTGCCCGCCGCCGATGATCGCGATGTTCATCGGTTGGTTGTTCACGCACGGTTGCCTGGCCATGCGCTCCAGATACTGGGAATGGTGGAACACCCGACCGTCATCCTTCAGTGCCTTGAACGCTTCGGGAATGCGCGGTGTACCGCCGGCGCTGACCACCACCGAACGGGTGGTACGCACATGCTGCAAACCCTGGGTATCACGCGAGATCACTCGCAACGCCTCGACCTGATGGTTATGCAGCACCGGCTCGATGGTCAGCACTTCCTCGCCGTAGCGACTCTGCCCGGTGAATTGCCCGGCGACCCAGCGCAGGTAGTCGTTGTACTCCATGCGGCACGGATAGAAGGTGCCGAGGTTGATGAAGTCCACCAGACGACCATGGTGCTTGAGGTAGTTGACGAAGGAATACGGGCTGGTCGGGTTGCGCAGCGTCACCAGGTCCTTGAGAAAAGAAATCTGCAGTTCGCTCTGGGTGACCAGGGTGTTGCCGTGCCAGCGGTAGTCCGCCTGCTTGTCGAGAAACAGCACATCCAGCTCGCCCTGGCTCGGCCCGCGCTCTTGCAGGGCGATGGCCAGGGCCAGGTTCGAAGGGCCGAAACCAACGCCGATCAGGTCGTGAACGATGGGCGATGCAATTGCCTGTGTCATTTCCAGTGTCCTCTGGATAAACCCCGCAGCTGCGGGGATAAAGCCTGGGTGACCTGACCGGCCTTTGGCGGCAGCAGATCGTCTGTTGAATAGGAACGAGGACCATGAAAAAAAATTTAACGAGGACTGATTTAAGCGACGTCCCACTGGCGCATACGCACCCGGCAATGCTTCATGGCATTGACGATGTGTTTTTCCACCAGCGCCTTGGAAATCCCCAGGTGCTCGGCGATTTGCGGGTGTGACAGGCCTTCGATCTTTCGCAGCAGAAAGCTCTCGCGACACAGCCGTGGCAACTCCGCCAGTGCGCGCTGGAGCATGTCCAGGCGCTGACCGTGATCGAGGCTGTTGTGAGGCGAAGGGATGAAGTAGCGCTCTTCGCTGTCGAGCACGTCCAGGGACTCGACCTGACGCAAGGCATTGCGTCGGTGGTCGTCGATCACCAGGTTGAGCGCGGTGCGATAAAGGAACGCCCGGGGTTGTTCGATCGGCGTGTCGCTGGAACGCTCCAGTACCCGCAGATACGCGTCATGCACCACATCTTCGGCCACCTGGCGGTTGCCTAGCTTGGCGTTCAGGAAACACACCAGCTCGCGATAGTAGTTTTCCAACATGACTCCCGGCCGCATGGGGGTGCGGTTTCTATCCTTGAGCCAGATCTGCCACCGCCCAAGTAGGCAGTGGCACGATGATGGCGATTTCGAGTGTGTAATTTATAGTAATTCTCATATAGATTTAAAGCGCTGTTTCTATTTGCCTGCTAAATAGTGCTGTCCTATACCTTTGACTTTGTCTGTCACTCAAAGCCTCAACGCTTAAATTCCCCGCCCCTTCCCTCGTCTACAGGACAGCTCCCCGTGGCTGTCGGTCCTCCGACAGCGTTCAGCTGTCGCCAGGTTTTGCGCGCAAGTTGAATGACGGGCCGAATCCTTTTGGCCGGAACCCTGCATGAAACGTCCCCGTCACACCCGACGCGCCCTGCTTGTTGCTCTTTGTCTGATCCCCGTTATCGCCATCGCGGCCTGGCAGGTTTTGCCTGCGGGTCGTGACCGGTTCGCCACGGTCCAGGTCGCGCGCGGCGACATTGAAAGCAGCGTCACGGCATTGGGAACCCTGCAACCGAGGCGGTATGTCGATGTCGGCGCCCAGGCCTCCGGGCAGATCCACAAGATCCATGTGGAAGTCGGTGACGTGGTCAAGGAAGGCCAGTTGCTGGTGGAAATCGATCCCTCCACCCAACAGGCCAAACTCGACGCCGGGCGTTTTTCCATCGACAACCTCAAGGCGCAGCTGCAGGAGCAACGGGCACAACACGACCTGGCCCGGCAGAAATATCAGCGTCAACAGCACCTCGCCGCCGGCGGCGCGACACGGGACGAAGATGTGCAAACGGCCCAGGCCGAACTGCGCACCACGCAAGCGCGCATCGACATGTTCGAGGCGCAGATCCGCCAGGCTCAGGCCAACCTGCGCAGCGATCAGGCCGAACTCGGCTATACGCGCATTTACGCACCGATGAGCGGAACGGTTGTGGCCCTCGATGCCCGCGAAGGCCAGACACTCAACGCCCAGCAACAAACGCCGCTGATCCTGCGCATCGCCAAACTGTCGCCGATGACGGTCTGGGCCGAGGTCTCGGAGGCTGACATCGGCCACGTCAAACCCGGCATGAGCGCCTGGTTCACCACGCTCAGCGGCGGTAACCGGCGCTGGAGCAGCACGGTGCGGCAGATTTTGCCGATACCGCCCAAACCGCTGGATCAGACCAGCCAGGGCGGCGGCAGTCCGGCCAGTTCCAGTAAAAGCGGGACGGCCCGCGTGGTGCTGTACACGGTGCTGCTGGACGTCGACAACGCCGACAACGCGCTGATGGCGGAAATGACCGCCCAAGTGTTCTTCGTTTCCAACCAGGCAAAAAACGTCCTTACCGCGCCGGTCGCCGCCTTGCAGGGCGGCCCGCAGACCGACAGTCAAACGGCTCGGGTGGTCGCCCAGAACGGCAGCATCGAGCAACGGACCGTGCGCACCGGCATCAGCGATCGCTTGAAGGTGCAGATCCTCGACGGACTGGCCGAAGGCGATCACCTGTTGATCGGCCCCGCCGACGGCAGTGGAGGTTGAATGCAAACGCCTCTGATCGACCTGCAGGACATTCGTAAATCCTACGGTGGCGGCGACGCGCCTGAAGTTCATGTGTTGCGCGGCATCGACCTGTCGATCCACGCCGGGGAGTTCGTGGCGATCGTCGGCGCTTCCGGCTCCGGCAAATCGACGCTGATGAACATCCTCGGCTGCCTCGACCGGCCAACGTCCGGCGAGTATCGGTTCGCCGGCGAAAATGTCGCGGCACTCGACAGCGATGAGCTGGCCTGGCTGCGCCGCGAGGCATTCGGTTTCGTGTTTCAGGGATATCACCTGATTCCGTCCGGTTCGGCCCAGGAAAACGTCGAGATGCCGGCAATCTACGCCGGCACCCCAGCGGCCGAACGCCACGCCCGTGCCGCCGCCCTGCTCGACCGTCTCGGCCTGGCAGCACGCACCGGCAACCGTCCGCACCAGCTCTCCGGCGGCCAGCAGCAACGGGTGTCCATCGCTCGCGCATTAATGAATGGCGGCCACATCATCCTCGCCGACGAACCCACCGGCGCCCTCGACAGCCACAGCGGCGCCGAGGTCATGGCGCTGCTCGACGAACTGGCGAGCCAGGGCCATGTGGTGATCCTCATCACCCACGACCGCGACGTGGCGGCCCGGGCCAAACGCGTGATCGAAATCCGTGACGGCCTGATCATCAGCGACAGCGCCCGCGACAACCCCGCCGTGCAGGCCTCGGCCAATCCCGGTGCGCTGCAAGCGGTGGATTTGCGCAAGCGGCTGAGCGAAGGCAGCGAGGCCACCGGTGCCTGGAAAGGCGAATTGGTGGATGCGATACACGCGGCCTGGCGGGTGATGTGGATCAACCGCTTCCGCACCGCCCTGACGCTGCTGGGGATCATCATCGGCGTCGCCTCGGTGGTGGTGATGCTGGCGGTCGGCGAAGGCAGCAAGCGTCAGGTCATGGCGCAGATGGGCGCGTTCGGCTCGAACATCATTTACCTCAGCGGCTCCGCTCCCAATCCACGCACGCCGCCCGGCATCGTGACCCTGGATGACGTCGCCGCGCTGGCCAGCCTGCCGCAAGTCATGCGAATCATGCCGGTCAACGGCGCCGAAGCCGGGGTGCGCTTCGGCAACCTCGACCACCTGAGCTACGTCGGCGGCAACGACACCAACTTTCCGGCGATCTTCAACTGGCCGGTGGTCGAGGGCAGTTACTTCACCGAGGCCGATGAACGCAACGCCGCGGCGGTCGCGGTGATCGGCCACAAGGTGCGCAGCAAATTGCTCAAGGACGTCACCAACCCCATCGGCCAATACATCCTGATCGAAAACGTGCCCTTTCAGGTCGTCGGCGTGCTCGCGGAAAAAGGCGCCAGTTCCGGCGATTCCGACAGCGACAATCGGATTGCCGTGCCCTACTCGGCCGCCAGTGTCCGGCTGTTCGGCACCCACAACCCCGAATACGTGGCCATTGCCGCGGCCGACGCGCGCAAGGTCAAAGAGACCGAAAAGGCCATCGAGCAGTTGATGCTGCGCCTGCACGACGGCAAACACGATTTCGAACTGACCAACAACGCCGCGATGATTCAGGCCGAGGCGCGCACGCAAAATACGCTGTCGCTGATGCTCGGTTCGATTGCGGCGATCTCGCTGCTGGTGGGCGGCATCGGCGTGATGAACATCATGCTCATGACCGTGCGCGAACGGACCCGGGAGATCGGTATCCGCATGGCCACCGGCGCTCGTCAGCGCGACATATTGCGCCAGTTCCTCACTGAAGCCGTGATGCTCTCGGTGGTCGGCGGGATCGCCGGCATCGCCCTGGCGCTGATCGTCGGCGGCGTATTGGTGCTCAGCAAAGTCGCGGTGGCCTTTTCCCTGGCGGCCGTCATCGGCGCCTTCGCCTGCGCACTGATCACCGGCGTTGTCTTCGGCTTCATGCCGGCCCGCAAAGCTGCCCGACTCGACCCGGTCACGGCCCTTACCAGTGAATGATCGATCTATGAAACCGCAACTGAGCCTGTTGACCCTTTGCCTGTTACTCGGCGCCTGCAGCCACCCGGCTGCGCGCCCGGACAGCGGCATTCAACCACCGCCGGCCTGGCAATCACCACACGATGAAAGTGCCTCCCGGACGAGTCGACAATGGTGGACGCAGTTCGGCAGCCCGCAGCTTGATCGCCTGATCGAACAGGCCCGCGTCGGCAGTTATGACCTCGCCGCCGCCATCGCTCGGGTGCATCAGGCCCGGGCCGACACAGTGATTGCCGGCGGCTCGCAGCTGCCGGAGATCAAGGCCGGCATGAACGCCAACCGCCAAAAACTGTTGCGCGGCAACGGCTACAGCCAACTCGATGCCGACAGCAGCAATAAGGCCGTGGACTACTTTGACGCCAACCTCAGCGCCAGTTACGAAATCGACTTCTGGGGCGGCAAACGTGCGTCCCGGGACAGTGCGCAATTCGGGCTGCGCGCCAGCGAGTTCGATCAGGCCACGGTTGAATTGACCTTGCTCAGCGGCGTGGCCAGCAGCTACGCGCAAGCCTTGTCGCTGGATGAACAAAGTCGCATTGCCGAGCTGAACCTGGCCAATGCACAGAACGTTTTGAAACTGGTGCAGACCCGTTTCAACTCAGGCTCGACCACCGCGCTGGAACTGGCCCAACAAAAAAGCCTGGTGGCGGCGCAACAACGGCAACTGCCGCTGATTCGCCAGCAAGCCGAGGACGCCCGGATCAACCTCGCCGCCTTGCTGGGCCGACCGGTTCAGCAACTTCCGCCCAGCCACGAATCCTTCGATCAACTGCAATGGCCTGCCATCGATGCCGGATTGCCCAGCGAACTGCTCAGCCGCCGCCCGGACATCGCCCGCGCCGAAGCGCAACTGGCCGCCGCCCAGGCCAACGTCACGGTCGCACGCGCAGCCATGTTGCCCGCCGTGACCCTCAGCGCCGACATCGGCTCGGGCGCCAACACGGCCAGCGACATTCTGCGCAGCCCGTTCTACAACCTCACCGCCGGGCTGGTCGCACCGATCTTCAACAACGGCCGCCTCGGTGCCGAGCGCGACAAGGCCACGGCCCGCCAACAAGAACTGCTGGAAGCCTACCGAGGCGCGATCATCAATGCGTTTGCCGACGTCGAAAAAGCCCTCAACAGCATTCGCGGCCTGGATGAACAGCGGCAGTGGCAACGCGAAGAACTGAACCAGGCCCAGGCCGCGTTCAACATTGCGCAAAGCCGCTATCAGGCTGGCGCCGAGGATTGGCTGACGGTGCTGGAAACGCAGCGCACGCTGTATGCGGCGCAGGACTCGAATGTGCAACTGCGGTTGTCGCGGTTGCAGGCGAGCATTGCGTTGTACAAGGCGTTGGGTGGGGGGTGGCAGGTGCTTTGATCGAGGTTATCCGTCACCAAAAACTGTGTGGCGAGGGAGCTTGCTCCCTTGCCACAAGTGCCTGGCTTACGAACTCAGCGGCTTGACCTTCAGATTCCGCGCATACCACGGCCGTTGCGGCACTCGCCGGAACAAATCCGCGAGTTTCTTTTCATCCGTACCGAAGGTAATGCGCAGCGCCAGCTTCATGGTTTCCGGGTCCATTTCCACCGACTTGCCGACCTGCAATCCCGGCGTAGTGCTGCAACCGTGGGTGCTCGGGCCGAGCCACGGATCATCGACTTCAACCCAGCGCCCCGGGGCGAACCAAGGCACGCCATTGACCTCAAGCCGACTGAGCTCACCCGGATGGAAACGCTCGTGGGCGCGGAACCAGTCTTCCAGGCGATCGTCGATCCAGCCGTGGAAATGCCAGAACACCGGGTTCACGTGGGATGAAAACGGGTCACCGAGGAAGTCGTTTTCCGGCGCATACCAACGCGCGGAAAAGTCCGCCGGATCCCGGGCAAAAGGCACCGGCTGACCGTTGGAGGGATCCCGTGGCACCGAGGCCCAGCGCATGTGCAGCCAGTCGTGCAGCCCCAGTTCCACCTCCGAACCGAACTGCCCCAGGGTCAGCTTCGACAGGTAACGCGGGTCGCGGTAACGGGACTCCCATACCTGAAAATTGCTGTGGTAGGTCTCGGCAGTCTTGATGTCGCTGACCCACTGGGTGTACTCGGTGTCTTCGGCGGCCAGCCAGGTGGGCGGCAGCGCCGTGCCATCGTGATTGTCGAAATAGCGGGCGAAGCCCTGACGGTCGCGTTCAAGCTCCGGCTGCGGCATCGGGAAGCTCGACCAGGACGGCAGGTCCTGCATCGAACGCGCCGTGCCGAGCATGTGCCGGTGCATGAAGAAAAAGTCGACTCCCGAACCATTACGGTCTTTGCGCGGCCCCCGGGCATCGCGCTCATTGCCTCGCGGGCCCGGCTGCCAGCCGATGCCGCGCAAGGCGTCCTGTTGGTCCTTGGAGAGTTTGTGCCATTTGTCCCGCGAGGCGTGCCAGAGCTGGTGGAACAAACGGTGCTCGGGGGAAATCAGCCACGCCAGCAACGGCGGATTCAACCCCACACGCTCACGGGCTTCGGGAAACAGCCGTTTGCGCGCGACAAAACGATTGTCCAGTTCCAGCAAACCGAGCGGGCGATCCAGGCGCAGGATCCGCCCGCTGAGGGTGCCACTGCCGGCATTGCCGAAATCGGCCCAGACCTCATCGAACGTGACCGCCAGCTCATAAGCCGGCGCGCCGTTGGCCGATTGCCGATCGATCAGGCGCCAGTACAGCTGGCTGGCGTCAGGCGACACCAGGTCGCCGATCACCCGGTAACGCGGCTCGGCTGCGCTGCGTAACTGCTGCGCGGTATCGAGGCAGCCACGCAGGCCACGGCCGCGCTGAGCGATGTCGAGAAACAGCTCCAGCCCGTGCTGCGGTAAACCGTCGAGGCCCGCTTGCGAACCTTCGAAGCGGATATCCCAGATGCCTCGCAGCGAGTTGGCCAACTGCTGACCCGCGGTGTCCGCGAGGTCGACCGTCGCCTCGCCGGGGGTAATCGTCGGGTCCGGCTTCGTCCATTCGCGATGCCCATAATAAGCCGCAGGCACGGCAGCGCCAGTCAGCGCCAGGCCTGCCATGAACCATCGTCGAGAAATCGTCATTGCCCTACCTGTGTCAGCCATGAAGCAGGCTTTATCCAAGCTAGAACGTTTGTTGTGCGGGGAAATTTAAGCGTGCCAAACACAATCCCCTGTGGCGAGGGAGCTTGCTCC
>NZ_JBFTML010000034.1:0-57311 GCF_056396925.1 Pseudomonas sp. 05N433
ACCACCTGATCCCATCCCGAACTCAGAAGTGAAACGATGCATCGCCGATGGTAGTGTGGGGTTTCCCCATGTGAGAGTAGGTCATCGTCAAGATTAAATTCCGAAACCCCTATCTGCGTATGCAGGTAGGGGTTTTGTTTTGYCCGCAGGAAAGTTCGTACAGCAACATCGGAACGGTCCCGGCTGTCACGGTCTGCCGACAGTGCTAAGGTTCGGCCCTAGCTTTTGTATTTTCCCAAGGAAGCCTTTATGCCGGACGCTACGTCCCTCAGTGCTGGTTTTATGGTGGTTCACGGCAACCGCCTGGACGAGCTGCGCAGCCTGGTGGTCAGTTGGATGCGGCGCTACCCGCTGGCTCCCTTGGAAAATGAAATTGCCCTGGTGCAGAGCAACGGCATCGCCCAATGGCTGAAGCTGGCACTGGCCGAGGACCCAGAAGATGACGACATGGGCGGCTGCGGAATCGCTGCCGCCATCGATGTGCAGTTGCCAGGCAGCTTCATGTGGCAGCTCTATCGCATGGTGCTGGGACGTGACGAAATCCCGGCCAAGTCCCTGCTCGATAAAGCCCCGCTGACTTGGCGCCTGATGCGTCTGCTGCCACAGTTGATCAACCAACCGCACTTCGAACCCCTGCAGCGCTTCCTTACGAATGACACCGACTTACGCAAACGCTATCAATTGGCGGAGCGGCTGGCCGATCTATTCGACCAATATCAGGTGTACAGGGCGGACTGGCTCGAAGACTGGGCAGAAGGCCGTCACCAATTACGAAATGGCAGAGGCGAAGCCAAAGCCCTGACTCCGGCCAACTGCTGGCAAGCAGAGCTGTGGCGTGCGCTGTTGCTGGATGTCGGTGCACAAGGCATGGCGCAAAGCCGTGCGGGTGTCCACCAACGCTTTATCGAGCGTATCAATAGTCTCGACAGCGCGCCCAGTGGATTGCCTTCCAGGGTGATTGTTTTCGGGATTTCTTCACTGCCAGCTCAAGCCTTGGAAGCACTTGCCGGGCTGGCTCGATTCAGTCAGGTCTTGCTGTGCGTACACAACCCATGTCGCCACCATTGGGCGGACATCGTCGCCGATAAAGACCTGTTGCGGCATCAATACAAACGCCAGGCTCGCAAGCGTGGCATGCCGGTTGTGCTTGATCCGCAAACGCTCCATCAACATGCCCACCCGCTATTGGCGGCGTGGGGCAAGCAGGGGCGGGACTACATCAATCTGCTCGACAGTTACGACGATCCCAACAGCTATCGCTCGGCATTTCGCGATGGGCGCATCGACCTTTTCAGCGATAACCAGCCTCAGAGCATGCTCAATCAGTTGCAGGACGACATCCTGGAATTGCGCCCCCTGAACGAAACTCGCGAGAGTTGGCCTGCAGTCGATCTGACAAAGGACGAATCGATCCGTTTTCACATCGCCCATAGCGCTCAACGCGAAGTGGAGATTCTCCACGATCAGCTGCTCGCACGATTCAGTGCTGATCCAGACTTAAGGCCTCGCGACGTGATCGTGATGGTTCCAGACATCGACAGTTACGCCCCCCACATCCGCGCTGTCTTTGGTCAGCTTGATCGGCACGACCCACGCTTCATTCCCTTCACGCTCGCGGACCAAGGCCAGCGCGGCAGGGACCCGCTACTGATCGCTGTCGAGCATCTGCTCAAGCTGCCCGACAGTCGTTTCCCCGTCAGCGAAATTCTCGATCTGCTGGACGTTCCGGCATTACGCGCTCGCTTTGGCGTAGAGGAACGTGACCTGCCGACTTTGCACCGCTGGATCGAAGGCGCAGGTATCCGTTGGGGGATGAATGCCGAGCAGCGTGCGGGTCTGGGCCTGCCAGAAGAACTGGAGCAAAACAGTTGGCGTTTCGGCTTGCGACGGATGTTGCTTGGTTATGCCGTGGGCAGTGCCAGTGCCTGCGAGGGTATTGAACCCTACGACGAGATCGGTGGCCTGGATGCTGCGCTCATAGGTCCTTTGGTCGCACTGCTGGATGCACTGGAGATTGCCCAGCAGGAGCTCACCCAACCTGCGTCGCCCAAACTCTGGGGCATCCGCTTGCAAGCACTGGTGCAGTTGTTCTTCCAGGCCAGTAACGAACATGACGACTATTTATTGGCTCAACTCGAAGAGTTGCGCGAGACCTGGCTTGAGACCTGCGAGTCAGTAGGCTTGCAGGACGAGTTACCACTGACCGTAGTCCGAGAAGCCTGGCTGGCTGGCCTCGACCAAGGTCGCTTGTCTCAGCGCTTTCTCGCCGGTGCCGTCAACTTCTGTACCCTGATGCCCATGCGAGCGATCCCGTTCAAACTGGTCTGCCTGCTGGGTATGAATGACGGCGATTACCCTCGCGCGCAGCCGCCACTGGACTTCGACCTGATGGGCAGCGACTACCGGCCCGGCGATCGTTCCCGGCGTGAAGATGACCGCTATCTGTTGCTGGAAGCCTTGTTGTCGGCGCGGGACCAACTCTATATCAGCTGGGTCGGCCGCAGTATTCGGGACAACAGTGAGCGCCCGGCTTCGGTATTGATAGGACAACTACGTGATCATCTCGCCAGCGGTTGGCGATTGCACGATGACAAGGCTGATCTGCTTGAGTCCATGACTCAGGAACATCCGCTGCAACCCTTCAGTGCACGCTACTTCCATGAAGGCGATGATTTGTTCAGCTACGCCAGCGAGTGGCAGGTACTTCATCAGTCCAGCGGTTTGACGCCTGCCATCGAGGTTCTTGAGCCCTATATTCAGGACGAGCCGCTGAGCCTGGGTCAGTTGCAGGATTTTCTGCGCAATCCGGTACGGCATTTCTTCAGTCAGCGACTCAAAGTGTTCTTCGAGGCTGCCGAAGCGCCTTTGGCGGATGAAGAGCCATTTGTACTCGACGCGCTGCAACGCTATAGCCTCAGCGACAGCTTGCTCGAAGCAGCGCTCGGGCAATTGGACCAAATCGATCAGGTACTGGAAGCACAGGCGAAACGTCTGCAGAACAGCGGGCTCTTGCCCATGGCCGGTTTCGGCGAATGTCTGCAGCGAGAGTTGATCGAGCCGTTGCCGGATCTGTTGCAGCGCTATCAACAGCTTCTGGCGTTATGGCCTTCCCCACTTGCCAGCGCGTTGCCCGTGAGTCTGGAACTGCATGGGCTGCGTCTGGAGGGCTGGCTCAGTGGCCTGCATCAACGTGCGGACGGTGGTTTGCTATCGGTCACCACGATTCCCAACAGCATCGGCTCGCTCAAGACACGCAAATGGCATCGTCTGACACGACCATGGATCAATCACCTGGTTGCCTGTGCCAGCGGGATGTCGATGACCACCGCGTTGGTGGCCAGCGACGACAGTCTGTTACTGGCTCCGTTGGCGAAGGATGCAGCACTTGATGCCTTGGGTAATCTGTTGCTGGCCTGGCAAACGGGCATGCGCCAGCCGTTGCCGATTGCCGTAAAAACAGCCTTCGCCTGGCTGGCTCAAACCGATCCGGTCAAGGCTGACGCCGCTGCCCGCAAGGCCTATGAAGGCGATGGCCAGACCACTGATGGTGAGCGCCGCGAAAGCCCGGCACTCGCTCGGCAATACGCCGACTACGATGTTTTGATTGCCGACGAGACCTTCCCCGATTGGTGCGACGCTTTGTATCGGCCGCTGCTTGAGGCTCCCTGGCGTTCATTGACCAGCGAGGAGGCGCGCTCATGACCACGAAAACACCGCTGGCCCTGGCATTCCCCCTGCGTGGAAGCCAACTGATCGAAGCCAGCGCCGGGACGGGCAAGACCTTCACCATTTCTGCGCTGTACTTGCGTCTGGTCCTTGGTCATGGCGACGAGTCGAGTGGTTTTGGTCGTGAATTGCTGCCGCCGCAAATCCTCGTGGTGACCTTCACCGATGCCGCGACCAAAGAACTGCGCGAACGTATTCGTACGCGACTGGCTGAAGCTGCGCGTTTTTTCCGCGATGAGACACCGGCACCGGATGGCCTGATTGCCGAGTTGCGCGAGCAATACCTCCCCGAACAGTGGCCAGGCTGTGCAAACCGTCTGGACATCGCCGCCCAGTGGATGGATGAAGCCGCGGTATCGACCATCCACAGTTGGTGCCAGCGCATGCTGCGCGAACATGCATTCGACAGTGGCAGCCTGTTCACCCAGACCCTGGAAACCGATCACAGTGATTTGCTTGGCGAAGTCCTGCGCGACTACTGGCGACTGTTCTGCTATCCGATGCAAGGCGATGCGCTGAATTGGGTTCGCGGCAACTGGGGGGGGCCGGCAGCGTTGTTGCCGCGAGTGCGTGGGTTGTTCGCCAGCGAGCGTGACAGCGTTGAAGGTAAAGAACCTGCCGAGTTGATCGCCGAGTGCCTGGAGGAACGACGGGCCGCGTTGCTCGAGCTCAAGATGCCCTGGCGCCAATGGGCCGATGAGCTGCTTGCCATCTGTCATCAGGGCGTCGCGAGCAAAAGCGTCGATGGTCGCAAGATGCAGGCGCGCTACTTCGAACCCTGGTTCGAAAAGCTCCGGGCCTGGGCCGAAGACGAATCTCTGGAGCAACTGGACATTGGCACCGGCTTCACTCGCCTGACTCCCGATGGCATGGCTGAAGCCTGGAAAGGTGAAGCTCCCCGTCATCCCGGTCTCGATGCGATGCCCGGCCTCAAGGCCAGTCTCGATGGCTTGCCGACCCCCGATGCCGCCGTGCTGCAACATGCCGCCCACTGGGTCGGTGCTAGGTTCGAGGAAGAAAAGCGTCGTCGCGCGGAAATGGGTTTCGATGACATGCTGCTGCGTCTCGATGCAGCGTTGCAGTCCGATGGCGGTGAGCGTCTGGCGACCTTGATCCGCGAACAGTTCCCGGTTGCGCTGATCGACGAGTTTCAGGACACCGACCCGGTGCAGTACCGAATCTTCGAGAGCATTTATCGCATCGAAGACAACAACCCTGAATCCGGCCTGTTCCTGATCGGCGACCCGAAGCAGGCGATTTATGCCTTTCGCGGTGCCGATATCTATACCTATCTGCGCGCCCGGCAAGCCACCACTGGCCGCCTGCATACCCTGGGCACAAATTTCCGTTCCAGTCATGGCATGGTCAACGCGGTGAACCATGTGTTCCAGCGCGCAGAATCTCGCGAGCAGGGGCGCGGCGCGTTCCTGTTCCGGGAGAAGAGTGGCGAGAACCCGGTACCGTTTCTGCCCGTGGAGTCCCAAGGGCGCAAAGAAGTCCTGCACATTGAGGGGCAGGTTGTGCCTGCCCTGAACATCTGGCATTTGTCCTCTGACCAGCCACTGTCTGGCGTGGTGTATCGACAACAATTGGCCGCCGCCTGCGCCAGTGAGATCACTGCGTTGCTCAATGGCGGTCAGCAGGGGCGTGCGGGCTTCATACAGGATGGTAAGGGTCTCAGAGGCCTGCTGCCGGCGGATATCGCGATTCTGGTGCGCGACGGCAAAGAGGCCCAGGCCGTGCGCGGCGAACTTTCCGCTCGCGGTGTGCGCAGTGTTTACCTGTCAGACAAGGACTCGGTATTCGCCGCGCAGGAGGCCCATGATCTGCTGACGTGGCTCAAGGCCTGTGCCGAGCCGGATGTCGAACGTCCCCTGCGTGCCGCGCTGGCCTGCATCACGCTGAACCTTTCACTGGCTGAACTGGAGCGACTGAATCAGGACGAACTGGCCTGGGAAGCACGGGTCATGCAGTTCCGCGGTTACCGCGAGCTCTGGCGCAAACAGGGCGTTCTGCCCATGTTGCGGCGATTGCTACATGATTTTCAGCTGCCCCAGGCGTTGATCGCGCGCAGCGATGGTGAGCGGATATTGACCAACCTGCTGCACTTGTCCGAGTTGCTGCAGCAGGCCGCCGCTGAACTCGATGGCGAGCAAGCTCTGATCCGTCATTTGTCCGAGCATCTGGCGTTGTCTGGTCAGGCTGGCGAAGAACAGATCCTGCGCCTGGAAAGCGACGAGCAACTGGTCAAGGTCGTGACCATCCACAAATCCAAAGGGCTTGAATATCCGTTGGTGTTTCTGCCGTTCATCTGCTCGGCAAAACCGGTGGATGGCAGTCGTCTGCCRTTGTATTACCACGATGCCACGGGTAAGGCACAGGTGAGCTTGAAGCCGACAGCCGAGTTGATCGCCCAAGCCGACGATGAACGTTTGGCTGAAGACCTTCGTTTGCTCTATGTGGCCCTGACCCGGGCACAACATGCGTGCTGGCTGGGTGTGACTGATCTCAAACGCGGTAATAACAATGGCTCGGTCCTGCACCTTTCGGCGTTGGGCTATCTGCTGGGCGGTGGTGCGCCATTGGCTGAGTCGGCAGGGCTGCGTCGTTGGCTGGAAGACCTGCAGCAAGACTGCGCGGCGCTGAGCTACGGTGAAATGCCTGACGCGACCGCCGAGCATTATCATCCGCCACGCAATGAAGCGACCTTGCTTGCCCCGCTGATACCCAGGCGCAAGGCCAGCGAAAACTGGTGGATCGCCTCTTACAGTGCCTTACGCATTGGTGACAGTTTGAGCGTGGGCAGTGACGAGGCACCGGAGAGCGCGCAAGCACAAAAGCTCTTTGATGACGAACGCCTTGATCCCGAAGCGCCACGAGAAGTCGCCGCCGGCGGCGCTGATATCCATCGATTCCCTCGTGGGCCGAACCCCGGCACTTTTCTTCATGGATTGCTCGAATGGGCCGGTGACGAAGGTTTTGCCGCTGCACCGCAAACCGTGGAAGACGCGATCGCCCGTCGCTGCAACCGCCGTGGCTGGGAAGGCTGGATCACCACATTGAGCGGCTGGCTGCAGCACTTGCTCAAATCCCCGTTGCACATCGGTGGCGGGCAGGCGCCGGTGGTGTTCGAGCAACTGTCTCAATACCGGGTCGAGATGGAGTTCTGGTTCGCCAGTCATAAAGTCGATGTGCTCAAGCTCGATGAGCTGGTGCGCCAATACACCCATCACGGCGTGGCCCGGGTGGCTGCCGAACCGGTGCTGCTCAATGGCATGTTCAAAGGCTTCATCGACCTGACGTTCGAGCATGAAGGCCGTTACTACGTCGCTGACTACAAATCCAACTGGCTGGGCGTCGATGACGCGGCCTATACCGAGCAGGCCATGGAGCAGTCGATTCTCGATAACCGTTACGACCTGCAATACGTACTGTACCTGCTCGCCCTGCATCGCCAGCTTAAGGCTCGGCTGGTCGATTACGATTACGACCGACATGTCGGTGGAGCGTTGTATCTGTTTCTTCGCGGTACTCGAGCGGCCAGCCAAGGTGTGTATTTTGCCCGTCCGCCACGGGAGCTGATCGAGCGCCTGGACCGGTTGTTCCAGGGCAAGCCAGAGCCCAAGGCCGAACCCGCCTGGGAACAGGGAGTATTGCTATGAGTCGCACTTTCGCCGATTTGCTGCCTACGCCGTTGGCGGCCGAAAGTCTGGCGGACCTGGCCCCGTTGAGCCGCGCAGATGACTTGTTGCTGCTGCTCACGCGCTGGGTCGAACGCGGCTGGCTGCGGGCGCTGGACAAGGCCTTCGTCGCGTTTCTCCACGAGCTCGCTCCCGACGATGATCCGCTGGTGCTGCTGGCCGCCGCGTTGATCAGTCACCAACTGGGTCACGGTCATGTCTGCCTGGATCTGTTCGAAACACTGAAAGAGCCGGATTTTGCCTTGTCGCTGCCGCCGGAAGGTGATGTGCAAAGCGGGGCGATGTTGCTGCCGTCGCAATTGCTTGAGGCGCTGGACGGTGCCCATTGGTGCAAGGTCCTGGCGTCCAGTCGTCTGGTGGCTCTGGCCGTCGATGGGCGTGAGGCTGCGCAACACCGGCCGTTGGTGCTGTCGGGCAAGCGCCTGTACCTGCGCCGCTACTGGGCTTACGAACGGCGCATCGACCTCGCGCTGCGCCAGCGCCTGGCGGCACACGAAGCAACGCCGGGTGATTTGCCCCAACGCCTGACCGCTCTGTTCGGTCCAGCCAGGTCTGATGAAGTGATCGACTGGCAGAGGCTCGCGTGTGCCCTGGCTACTCGAAGTGCATTCAGCATCGTCACCGGCGGCCCGGGAACCGGCAAGACCACCACGGTTGTGCGCTTGCTTGCGTTGCTCCAGGCACCCGCAGCGGAGGCCGGTAAGCCGCTGCGTATTCGTCTCGCGGCACCCACCGGCAAAGCTGCCGCACGATTGACCGAGTCCATCAGCCAGCAGGTTCAAACCCTGAAAGTGCCTGAAACGGTGCGCGAGAAGATCCCGTCGGATGTGACCACCGTGCACCGTTTGCTCGGCAGTCGTCCCGGTACCCGGCATTTCCGTCACCACGCGGGTAATCGCTTGCCGCTGGATGTATTGGTGGTGGACGAAGCCTCGATGATCGACCTGGAAATGATGGCCAACCTGCTCGATGCGTTGCCGCCCCATGCCCGTCTGGTGCTGCTCGGTGACAAGGACCAACTGGCGTCGGTAGAGGCCGGTGCCGTACTGGGCGATCTGTGTCGTGATGCCGAAGCCGGTTGGTACAGCCCGCAGACCCGCCAGTGGCTGGAGGCGGTCAGCGGTGAGCGCCTCGATGCCAGCGGTTTGCGGGAAGACACCCAGGGCGCGCATCCACTGGCCCAGCAAGTCGTGATGCTGCGCCACTCACGGCGCTTCGGCGAGGGTAGCGGCATTGGTCAGTTGGCCCGTTGGGTTAACCAACAGCATCCCGAGGACGCGCGCAAGTTATTGGCCGCTGCAAGTCATGACGACGTATTTTCCCTGCCTCTAAAGGGTGAGCAGGACCGGGCGCTGGAGCGCTTGTTGCTCGAAGGCCATGGCGGGGGACCGCAAGGTTATCGGCATTACCTGAGTCTTTTGCGCAGCCAGCGACCACCGCTCGACCGCCCGCTCGACGATCCATGCTGGGCTGATTGGGCTCGCGTGGTGCTACAAGCCTTCGACGCTTTCCAGCTGTTGTGTGCTGTACGCAAAGGGCCTTGGGGCGTGGAAGGTTTGAATCAGCGCGTGACCGACGCGCTGCTCAAGGCACGGCTGATCGACAGCGACCATCAGTGGTACGAAGGTCGGCCCGTGCTGATGACCCGCAACGACTATGGCCTGGGTTTGATGAACGGTGACATTGGCATTGCCCTCAAGCTGCCGGAGCGTGAAGGCCCGGAGGCCGGGCGGCACGTGCTGCGTGTGGCCTTCCCGCGTAATGACGGGCAGGGCGGTGTGCGCTTTGTCCTGCCAAGCCGACTCAACGATGTCGACACGGTGTATGCCATGACCGTGCACAAATCCCAAGGCTCGGAATTTGCCCATACGGCGTTGATTCTGCCGGATGCTTTGAATCCTGTGCTTACCAAGGAACTGATCTATACCGGGATAACCCGGGCCAAAGACTGGTTCACCCTGATTGAGCCTCGAGCCGGCGTATTCGAAGAGGCCGTGCGGCGCAAGGTCAAGCGCTTGAGCGGGTTAATGCTGGAGCTGGAAGAGGGTGCCTGGCCGAGCCATTGAGGGGCGGTGCCAGCCGCAGGAGTCTGTCCGATGTGCCATGGTGCGTCGCCTCGCTGGTGTTTCGGTGCTGTGCTATCGTTGCGGCATCATTTTGTTGCGATCGTAGAGAATTCCTGCATGAAGTTGGCTGTCTGGGCGACAGGGCGCGTCGTTGGCTGCAAACAAGTGCTGCTTGCCGGCCTCCTCTGTTTGTTGACGGGCGTTGCCTGTGCTGAGTCGGAAACTATCGTGAGCAAAGCCGACCAACGTGCCAGGTCGGTCACTCAGGTAGTACTCGGGATCCTCAGTTATGCCCGATGGCCTGTTGAGCCCCAACAACTGCGCCTGTGCGTGGTCGGCCCCACTGAATACACCGACGACCTGGTCAAAGGCACCACACAAGCCACGGGTCGACCGGTTACTGTACGACGGTTGCTGGCCGATAATCCGGTCATCGCCAGTGAATGCGATGCGGTGTACATCGGCAAGCTGACCGGCGATGAACGCAGTCGGCTATTCGCCTCGTTGACGGGACGCCCGGTGGTGAGCATCAGCGAAGGCGGCGATCAATGCACTGTCGGCAGTCTGTTCTGTCTGCGGGTCGGTGATGAGCAGGTGTCCTTCGAGGTCAACCTCGACTCGGTCGCCCGCAGCGGTGTACGCATTCACCCCAGTGTGCTGCAACTGTCGCGCCGCAAGCCGGCGGCGCCATGAGTCTATTCAAACCTCGCATACGCCCGACCCTGGGGTCGGTTATCGGCCGTGGACATTTGATCGTCGCCCTGGTGGGTGTGGCCATGGCCAGTGTTTCACTGACCCTGCTGGGTGTTCTGGCTTTGCGGGTCTATGCCGATCACAACCTGCATCTGATTGCCCGTTCGATCAACTACACCGTGGAAGCCGCGGTGGTGTTCAACGACAAGGCCGCCGCCACCGAAGCGCTGGCATTGATCGCCTCCACTGAAGAAGTGGCTGATGCACAAGTGATGGACGAGCAAGGCGAGTTGCTCGCACGTTGGCAACGACCGGAAACGGGGTGGCTCTCCGATCTTGAAATGCAGATCGCCCGAACGATTCTGGAAAAACCCATCAGCATGCCGATTACTCATCAAGGTCGGGRAATCGGCAGCATCTTGCTCATCGGTCACGGCGGCAGCCTGATGCGCTTTTTGCTCAGCGGTCTGGTGGGAATCGTCTTGTGTACCGCTGTCAGTGCCTGGGTAGCGCTTTATCTGGCGCGTCGGCAATTGCGAGGAATCACTGGCCCGTTGCGCAGCCTGGCTGCCGTGGCTCACGCCGCCCGTAGCGAGCGTGCTTTCGACCGGCGCGTACCGCCCGCCGACATTGCCGAACTCGACAACCTGGGCAACGACTTCAATGCTTTGCTCGACGAGCTCGAGTCCTGGCAGACCCATCTGCAAAGCGAAAACGAAACCCTGGCCCACCAGGCCAGCCATGACAGCCTTACCGGGTTGCCGAATCGGGCGTTTTTCGAAGGCCGCCTGATGCGCGCCTTGCGCAATGCGGGCAAGCTGGATGAGGGAGTGGCCGTACTGTTTCTCGACAGCGACCGGTTCAAGGAGATCAACGACAACTTCGGTCACGCTGCCGGTGATGCGGTGCTGATCGCCGTGGCGACCCGGGTTCGTGCGCAGTTGCGTGAAGAGGATCTGGTTGCGCGTCTGGGCGGCGATGAGTTTGCCGTGCTGTTGACGCCGCTGCACAAGATAGAAGACGCCGAACGGATTGCCGACAAAATCATTGCCAGTATGGACGCGCCAATCCTGTTGCCGGGCGGTACCCAGGTGTTGACTTCACTCAGCATCGGCATCGCCGTGTACCCGGATAATGGGCTTACGCCCGGTGCGCTGCTCGATGCTGCAGATACCGCGATGTATCAGGCCAAACGCCTTTCCCGAGGCGCTCACCACACGGCAGGGTCGGAGCACTCTGTCGTCCATCTTCAAACCAGGAGCTAATTTTTGTGTTCACATTCACTCAGCGTTCTCTGCGATTTTTTACGATTAGCTTATTCATGACCTTGCTGGCATTGACCGGTTGCCAGACGACACCGCAGAAAGGACTGACCCCGGCGCAGATCGCTGTACTCAAGCAACAAGGTTTCGAGATGACGGATGAGGGCTGGGCCTTCGGCCTGTCCGGCAAAGTGCTGTTCGGTAGCGATGTCGAACACCTCAACCCCGCCAGTACCCAGATCGTCGAACGCATTGGCAAGGCGTTGTTGGGCGTGGGAATCGAGCGGGTGAGGATTGACGGCCATACCGATGCCTCGGGCGAGGAATCCTATAACGAACAACTTTCCCTGCGTCGCGCGAAAAGCGTTGAAGCGGTATTGGCCGCTGTCGGCATAAAAGAACAAAACATCCAGCTACGCGGCCTGGGCAGCAGCAAGCCCGTCGCCTCCAACGCCACCGCGGCCGGGCGCACCGAGAACCGCCGGGTGTCGATCGTGGTGAGTGCCGATTAATCGGCGAACACCATCTCCCGACTTTCCCCCATCAACAGCGCCTGATTCTGCTCGGTGACGGTACGGATGTAATCCCACAACAAGGTAATCCGCTTGAGCTTGCGCAGGTCCTCCCGGCAGTACATCCAGAACTGCCGGGTGATGGTGATCTCTTGTGGTAACACCGGCAGCAATCGCGGATCCTGAGCCGCTAAAAAGCACGGCAGAATCGCCAGTGACCGTCCTTGCTGCGCCGCCACGAACTGCGCGATCACACTGGTGCTGCGCAGATTGGCACTGGCACCGGGCAGCACATTCGCCAGGTACAGCAGCTCCGAGCTGAACGCCAGATCGTCCACATAACTGATGAATTGATGCTTGCTCAAATCTGCCGGGCGGCGGATCGGTGAGTGCTTGTCCAGATAATCCTGGGTCGCGTACAGCTGCAATCGATAGTCACAGAGTTTGCAGCAGACATAAGGGCCGTGTTCCGGCCGCTCCAGCGCAATGACGATGTCTGCCTCGCGCTTGGACAGGCTGATGAAGTGCGGCAGCGGCAGGATGTCCACCGAGATCGCCGGGTAGGCGTCGACGAAATGGCTCAGCTGCGGGGTGATGAAAAAGCTGCCGAACCCTTCGGTACAGCCCATGCGCACATGCCCGGACAACGCGACGCCTGAGCCCGAGACCTGCTCGCAAGCCATGTGCAGAGTGCTTTCGATCGATTCGGCGTAACCCAGCAGGCGCTGGCCTTCAGCGGTCAGGACGAAGCCGTTGGTGCGGGACTTCTCGAACAACAGCGTACCCAACGAGGCCTCCAGCGAACTGATGCGTCGCGACACAGTGGTGTAGTCCACCGCCAGGCGCTTGGCCGCAGTGCTGGCCTTGCGAGTACGGGCAACTTCAAGGAAAAACTTGAGGTCATCCCAGTTCAACGAGCCTAAAGACGTGATGTTTTTTTGCATGATGGACCGGCTTTTATGTGCGTTCTTATTAGAAGTTTGCACATCTATACTCCAAAAACAGTCCGACAACCAAATCGCGACACACGCCTCATCTCAAGGCGACTTTCTCGCCTTGGCTCCCAAGATAGCTCTCTAAATAAGAACAACGTCCCGGAGACCCGACATGAACGCATCGCTAGAAACCACCGTACAAAAGATCAAGTTATTGATCGATGGCGAGTGGGTCGAATCCCAGACCACCGAATGGCACGACATCGTCAATCCGGCGACCCAGCAAGTGCTGGCCAAAGTCCCTTTCGCGACCGCTGCTGAAGTCGATGCCGCCATCAGCGCCGCTCATCGCGCCTTTCAGACCTGGAAGCTGACGCCAGTCGGCGCGCGGATGCGCATCATGCTCAAGCTTCAGGCGCTGATTCGCGAGCACTCCAAGCGTATTGCCGTGGTACTCAGCAATGAGCAGGGTAAAACCATCGCCGACGCTGAGGGCGATATCTTCCGTGGCCTGGAAGTGGTCGAACACGCCTGTTCCATTGGCAGCCTGCAAATGGGCGAGTTCGCCGAGAACGTCGCAGGCGGTGTCGACACCTACACCCTGCGTCAGCCGATCGGCGTCTGCGCCGGCATTACCCCGTTCAACTTCCCGGCGATGATTCCGCTGTGGATGTTCCCGATGGCCATCGCCTGCGGCAACACCTTCGTGCTCAAGCCTTCCGAGCAGGATCCGATGTCGACCATGCTGTTGGTGGAGCTGGCGATTGAAGCCGGCATTCCGCCGGGTGTGCTCAACGTCGTTCATGGTGGCAAGGATGTGGTCGATGCGCTTTGCACCCACAAGGACATCAAGGCTGTTTCGTTCGTCGGTTCGACCGCGGTCGGCACGCATGTCTACGAGTTGGCCGGTAAACACGGCAAGCGCGTGCAATCGATGATGGGGGCCAAGAACCACGCCGTTGTGCTGCCCGATGCCAACCGCGAGCAAGCGCTCAATGCACTGGTCGGCGCCGGTTTCGGTGCGGCCGGGCAACGCTGCATGGCCACCTCGGTGGTGGTGCTGGTGGGCGCGGCCAAACAATGGCTGCCGGATCTCAAGGCGCTGGCGCAGAAACTCAAGGTCAATGCCGGCAGCGAGCCAGGCACCGATGTTGGTCCGGTGATTTCCAAGCGGGCCAAGGCACGGATTCTCGAGCTGATCGAAAGCGGGATCAAGGAAGGCGCCAAGCTGGAGCTGGACGGTCGCGACATCACTGTTCCGGGCTACGAACAGGGCAACTTTGTCGGCCCGACCCTGTTCTCTGGCGTAACCCCTGAGATGCAGATCTACACCCAGGAAATCTTTGGCCCGGTGCTGGTGGTGCTGGAAGTCGATACCCTCGATGAGGCCATCGCCTTGGTCAACGCCAACCCGTTCGGCAACGGCACGGGTCTGTTCACCCAGAGCGGTGCGGCGGCGCGTAAATTCCAGTCGGAAATCGACGTTGGCCAGGTCGGCATCAACATCCCGATCCCGGTGCCGGTACCGTTCTTCAGCTTCACCGGTTCCCGTGGTTCGAAGCTCGGCGACCTCGGTCCGTATGGCAAGCAAGTGGTGCAGTTCTACACTCAAACCAAGACCGTCACTGCACGTTGGTTCGATGACGACAGCATCAACCACGGTGTGAACACCACCATCCACTTGCGCTAAGGAGCCGGACATGAAAATCGCTTTTATCGGTCTCGGCAACATGGGCGCGCCGATGGCGCGCAACCTGATCAAGGCCGGCCATTCGCTGAACCTGTTTGACCTCAATCAAACCGTGCTGGCCGAACTGGCTCAACTCGGCGGCACCATCAGCACTTCACCGAAGGAAGCGTCGAAAGACGCGCAACTGGTGATCACCATGTTGCCGGCAGCGGCCCATGTGCGCAGTGTCTGGCTGGGTGAAGACGGTGTGCTGGCGGGAATCGCCAAAGGCGTGCCAGCGGTGGATTGCAGCACCATCGATCCGCAGACGGCGCGAGATGTTGCCGCGGCGGCCGCAAAGCAGGACGTGGCCATGGCCGATGCCCCGGTTTCCGGTGGCACTGGCGGTGCAGCGGCCGGGACGCTGACCTTCATGGTCGGCGCCACGCCTGAACTGTTCGCCACTCTGCAACCGGTGCTGGCGCAGATGGGCCGCAACATCGTCCACTGCGGCGAAGTCGGCACCGGGCAAATCGCCAAGATCTGCAACAACCTGCTGCTGGGGATTTCCATGGTTGRTGTCAGCGAAGCCATGGCGCTGGGCAGCGCCCTGGGTATCGACACAACCGTGCTGGCGGGCGTCATCAACAGTTCAACTGGGCGTTGCTGGAGTTCGGAGATGTACAACCCGTGGCCGGGCATCGTCGAAACGGCGCCGGCCTCGCGCGGTTATACCGGCGGTTTCGGTGCTGAACTGATGCTCAAGGATCTGGGGCTGGCCACTGAGGCGGCACGTCAGGCGCACCAACCGGTCGTGCTCGGCGCGGTGGCCCAGCAGTTGTATCAGGCGATGAGCCTGCGTGGGGAAGGGGGCAAGGACTTCTCGGCGATCATCAACAGCTATCGCAAACCCCAATAAGGGGATTGTGGTGAGGGAGCAAGCTCCCTCGCCACAGGATTCATGCATGCCTTTTTACCGAGAGACCACGTCGGGTGGTCTCTCGGTTTTTTGCATCAGGCAAACACGAAATACTTGCGCACGGTTTCAACCACTTCCCATGTGCCTTTCATCCCCGGTTCGATGACGAAGATATCACCGGCGCGCAGGTGGATCGGCGCCATGCCTTCCGGGGTGATGATGCAGTAGCCTTCCTGGAAGTGGCAGTATTCCCACTTCACGTATTCCACATACCACTTGCCCGGCGTGCAGATCCAGGTGCCCATGATCTTGCTGCCATCTTCGCTGGTGTACGCGTTGAGGTTGACGGTGTGCGGATCGCCTTCGAGCTTTTCCCATTTGCAGGCGTCGAGTACGGGCAACGGGTGAGTGTCGCGAAGAACGGTAATCGGTGCGGTCATGTGGACTCCGGGCCTTGGAATATAGAAAGTGGTACTGAAGAACTGAAGTCGCACCCTATAGCGCCCATGCTCCGCTCAGTTGTCTGTATTCGACATCGAGCTGTCCAGAAACGCGCAAACGCTCAAAGATTTTCCGGCGGGCAAAAACCTGCCCCTCAGGGCAGAGTCAAGGCGCTCAGCAAGGCCTGGGCATAACGGGGCAGTACGGTGAAGTCCCGGGCGCACAGCAACAGTTTGCGGCGAGCCCACGGCTCTTCCAGTACGACGCTTTTGAACGGCGTTTCAGCCGGCCAGCGTTCGACCGCCGCCAAGGGCACGATCGCCAGCCCGGCTCCCCGGGCGACCATGCGCATCACGCCCTCGAAACCATCGGCGCGGATGCGGACCTGCATCCGCAAGCCGCTGTGCAGGGCCTGTTCTTCCAGGTAAATGGCCAAGGCGCTGTTGGCGTTCAGGCCGACGTAGTCGTGGTGCAAAGTGGCGCTGAAATTTAGCGGTCCGGTGTCGGCCAAGGGGTGATCACGCGGCAGGATCAGCACCAGCGGATCGTCGCGGAAATAGCGGGTTTGCAGGCCGTCGGTATCCACGGCGTCGGACACGATCCCCAGGTCTGCTGCGCCCTGGCGCAAGGCGTGGGTGATGCGTGTGCTGGGCAGCTCCTGCAGGTCGATGTCGAGGTTCGGATGGTCGCGCAGAAAGTCCGCCAGCAACTCCGGCAGGTACTCGGTGATCGCAGTGGTATTGCACAGCAACCGCACCTGGCCTTTGACGCCTTTGGCGTATTCGACCAGCTCCTGCTGCATGCGCTCGGCCTGTTGCAGCAGGACTCGAGCGTGCTGCGCCAGTGCCTTGCCGGCCGGAGTGGGGCTGACACCGCGACGACCTCGCTCAAGAAACTCGATGCCCAGTGACGCTTCCATCGCGCGGATTCGTGCACTCGCCGCCGCCAGCGACAAATGGCTGCGGGCGGCACCGGCGGTGATGTTGCCGGTGTCGAGGATATTCAAGTAGAGGCGCAGGTCGGTGAGGTCGAAGTGCATACAGTGTCCCGGATCATTTGCCTCTTGTAGAGCAAGAGGCAGCCTCAGTATATGGCAGATTTTCAAGGCACCCTTCAGGGCCCACGATAGCCCCATGAATACACTTGCCGCGTTCTATCAACATCTGGGCTTGGCCCTGTCCCTATTGATTGTCGCCACTTTCCTGCTGGCTGGGATGATCAAAGGTGTGATCGGCCTTGGTCTGCCGACCATTGCCATGGGCCTGCTCGGCCTGGCTATGGCACCGTCGCAGGCTGCGGCGTTGTTGATCATTCCCGCGACGCTGACCAACGTCTGGCAACTGGCCTTCGGCGGTCATTTGCGCGGGTTGCTCAACCGGTTATGGCCGATGCTGCTGGCGATTTTCATCGGCACTGGTGCTGGCACAGTGTGGATCGGCATGGCCGGTGGACATTGGGTGGTACGGGGGCTGGGGGCGGCGCTGTTGATCTACGCCTTGAGCGGGTTGTTCCTGCCGACCTTGCGCGTCGGCGGTCGCACCGAGCGTTGGCTCGGTCCGCTCTGCGGTGTGCTGACGGGCGTCATCACCTCGGCCACCGGTGTCTTCGTGATTCCGGCGGTGCCTTATTTGCAAGCGCTGGGCTTGAACAAGGATGAACTGGTGCAGGCGCTAGGCCTGTCGTTCACTGTCTCGACTCTCGCGTTGGCCGCCGGCCTGTCATGGCGCGGCGCCCTCGGCGGTGGCGAGTTGAGCGCGTCGCTGCTGGCGCTGATCCCGGCGGTGCTCGGCATGTTGCTGGGGCAATGGCTGCGCCAGCGGATCAGCGCCGTGTTGTTCAAGCGCGTGTTCTTCATCGGCCTCGGCGTGCTCGGCGGCCACTTGCTGATCAGCGGCTAGCGGACGATGTGCTGAGCATCTCGATCGGGCGGATATCGAAATCCTGCTCCAGATATTCCATGCGCATGTCGAGGAACTGCTTCATATGGGGCAGGTTCGAGTGCACGTCCAGATGGGCCTGGGATTGCCAGATCTCGTAGAAGATAAACAGCGTCGGGTCCTGCTTGTCGCGCAGCATGTGGTACTCGATGCAACCGGGTTCGGCGCGACTCGGTTCGACATAGGCACGGAAGAACGCTTCGAAGGCCTCGGCTTTTTCCGGGCGGGTCTTGGCGTGCAGGATGAAGCCTTGCAGTTCGCTCATCAGAATCTCCTAAACAGTCAGAATCGGCGCAAGTTTATGGCAACAATCGCTTGTTGATTCGTGCGTATAGGTCAAATGAATTTTGCGGATGGAGCGCTTATTCCGCGCGAGGCTGATCGTTAGGCTGCCGCCATCGATTCCAACCTTGCGAGATTTCTCATGAAAAAAGTCCTGTTGCTCAATGGCGGCAAAAAATTTGCCCACTCCGATGGTCGCTACAACACGACGCTGCATGAAGCAGCGTTGAGCGTGCTGGATCGCGGTGGTGTGGATGTGAAAACCACGTTCATCGACGAGGGCTACGACGTCGCCGAGGAAGTCGCCAAGTTCCTCTGGGCCGATGTGATCATTTATCAGATGCCCGGCTGGTGGATGGGCGCGCCCTGGACGGTCAAGAAGTACGTCGATGAAGTCTTCACTGCAGGCCACGGCAGCCTCTACGCCAACGACGGCCGCACGCGCTCCGACGCGTCGCAGAAGTACGGCAGCGGCGGCTTGTTGCACGGTAAAAAGTACATGCTTTCGGTGACCTGGAACGCCCCGCAGCAAGCCTTCGACGACTCGACCGACTTCTTCGAAGCCAAGGGCGTGGACGCGGTGTATCTGCCGTTCCACAAGGCCAATACCTTCCTCGGCATGACCGGTCTGCCGACCTTTTTGTGCGTCGATGTGATGAAGCGCCCGAATATCGAAGCGGATGTGGCGCGTTATGAGCAGCACTTGACCGAGGTGTTTGGCCTTAAGGCATGACGCTCGGCTACTATCGATATCTGAAGCAGTGCAGGACTATCGATAAGGGACACACGTGAAAGCCAGATCCGATGAGTTGCAGATTTTCGTCTGCGTGATTGAGTGCGGGTCGATTTCGGCTGCGGCTGAGCAAGTCGGGCAAACGCCGTCGGCGGTCAGCCGCACGCTGTCGCGGCTGGAGGCCAAGCTCGATACCACGCTGATCAATCGCACCACCCGGCGCATGGACCTGACCGAAGAGGGCAAATATTTCTTCGAGCACGCCAAGCTGATTCTCGATCAGATGGACGAGCTCGAAGAGCGTCTGTCCTCTCGCCAGCAAACCCCGTCCGGGCGACTGCGGATCAACGCCGCGTCGCCGTTCATGCTGCACGCCATCGTGCCGTACATCGATGAGTTCCGCCGTCTCTACCCGGACATCCAGCTCGAACTCAACAGCAACGATTTGATCATCGACCTGCTCGAACAAAGCACCGACATCGCCATTCGCATCGGCACGCTGGCCGACTCGACCCTGCACGCCCGCTCCCTGGGTTGCAGCCCGCTGCACATCGTCGCAAGCACAGCGTATCTGGAACAACACGGCGTACCGAGCGCTGTCGAGGATTTGAGCGAGCACACGCTGCTGGGTTTTACCCATAACGAAGGTCTCAACCAATGGCCACTGCGCTATGTCCATGGTGACCGCTGGCCGATTCAAGCGTCGATCAGTGCGTCGAGTGGCGAGACGATCAGGCACCTGGCGCTGGCCGGTCAAGGCATTGCCTGCCTGTCGCACTTCATGACCATCGACGACATCCGCGCCGGTCGCTTGCAGGTGTTGCTGGCGGAGTTCAACAGCGGATATCGCCAACCCATCAACGCGGTGTACTACCGCAACTCGCAACTGGCCCTACGGATCCAGTGCTTTCTGGACTTCATCCAGGGCAAATTGGCGGCTTATGCGATTGCCGATTTCAGGGGCTGATTCGCAGGTCGCGTGATCGTTCATTGCGAGCAGGCCACCCATTCACTGGCCCGCCCGCCGTCAATTCCGTAACATCCGCGTCCCTCTTTTCCCGCCTGTATTTTTAGGTAAGCCATGAAACCCAAACGTCTGCGCGCCGATGTCCTGGCCGGACTCACCACCTCTTTCGCCCTGCTCCCCGAATGTATCGCTTTCGCGCTGGTGGCCCACCTCAATCCATTGATGGGGCTTTACGGCGCTTTCATCATCTGCACCCTGACTGCGCTCTTCGGCGGACGGCCGGGGATGGTGTCTGGTGCCGCTGGCTCGATGGCGGTGGTGATCGTCGCGCTGGTGGTGCAGCACGGTGTCCAGTACTTGCTGGCGACGGTGTTGCTGGGCGGGCTGATCATGTTGGCGTTTGGTCTGTTGAGGCTGGGCAAGCTGGTGCGCATGGTGCCGCATCCGGTGATGCTCGGCTTCGTCAACGGCCTGGCGATTGTCATTGCGCTGGCCCAGTTGGAGCACTTCAAGAGCGGTGAGGCCTGGTTGAGTGGGGCGCCGCTGTACATGATGATCGGGCTGGTGGCGCTGACGATGGCCATCGTTTACCTGATGCCGCGCCTGACGCGTGCCGTGCCGCCGGCGCTGGTGGCGATTTTGGGCGTTGGGCTGGCGGTTTACCTGCTCGGCCTGCCGACCCGTACCCTGGGCGACATGGCGCACATTGCCGGTGGCTTGCCGGGTTTTGCGCTGCCAGACATCCCCTGGAGCCCGGAAACCCTGCGCATCATCGTCCCTTACGCGATATTGATGGCGGTGGTCGGCTTGCTGGAAACCCTGCTGACCCTGAACCTCACCGACGAGATCACCGAGAGCCGCGGCTATCCGGATCGCGAGTGCGTGGCCTTGGGCGCTGCCAACATGGTTTCTGGTGTGTTCGGCGGCATGGGTGGCTGCGCGATGATCGGGCAAACCGTGATCAACCTCAGCTCCGGCGGTCGCGGTCGGCTGTCCGGTGCGGTGGCCGGGGGGATGATCCTGCTGTTTGTGCTGTTCCTTTCGCCGCTGATCGAGCGCATTCCGCTGGCCGCATTGGTTGGGGTGATGTTTGTGGTGTCGCAGCAGACGTTCGCCTGGGCTTCATTGCGGGTACTGAACAAGGTGCCGCTGAACGATGTCTTGGTGATCATCGCGGTCACGGTGATTACCGTGTTCACCGATCTGGCCATCGCTGTGTTGTGCGGGATCATCATTGCGGCGCTCAACTTTGCCTGGCAACACGCTCGCGAGCTGTATGCCGACAGTCACGTAGAAGCCGACGGCAGCAAGCTCTACCTCCTGCACGGCATGTTGTTCTTCGCCTCGACGACGCCTTTTCTCAACCAGTTCGATCCCGCCAATGATCCGTCTGTGGTCACTGTCGACTGTCGCCACTTGAGCTTCGTTGATTACTCGGCCATCGCCGCGTTGAAGACATTGCGCGAGCGCTACACCAAGGCTGGCAAGCAGCTACGCGTGCTGCACTTGTCCGATCGCTGCAAGAAACTGCTCAAACGCGCCAGCGAGCATCACGACTGACATCGATGGGGGTCGTTCCTGTGCTCTGTGTCACGAGTGGTGGCGAATTATGGACAGTGTGATGGCTACTTAGTAGCATCCGCTGCATACGGATCTTTCTCCTGCGCGTCGATCGACGTGGGTCTATCAAGGAATCGAAATGCACAACTTTACCCATGGCGATAAAACCGTTTCTTTCACTGTCTTGAGCGGTGAAGTGGTGAGCAGCGAAAAAATCAGCGAGACCCGTGTGACATCCACGGGCGGCGTTCAGGTGAACGGTAACGACGGTGATGTGACGCCTGTGCGCATCAGTTCTGTTTCAATTATCAATCATGAGATCTGGGTCAAAACGCCGGACGGTATCGAGCACGATGTAAAGCTGCGCGGCATGGACATTCCTTTGCGCACAGGTCAGGAAATCTCTTTGATCAGTGCCTTGAAAAAGGATGGTTCGCCTCTGCACACCATTTTGCAGAACCACACAGCGTCCAAGCGCTGGGTGCTGCGTGACGCGAGTGCACTGAATACCGAACTGGAGCTGTCGCCCTTTAACTGGAAGACAGTGCTGATCGTGCTTGGATTGTGCATCGCCGGTCTTGCTACGGCCGGGCTAGGCTTCCTGGCGGCGGCGGGCTATTTTTTCTACGCGTGGTATCGGGGCGCCCAGCGCAAGAAACTGCTGATTAGAGATTTGAACGCCTACATCGAGACCCTGGACAATCGAGTCGCCAGTCGCGAACAGGCGCCAAGCCCTGTTCAAGTCGAAAGCTCGGACCAGGCTGAAATCTCTTTCCAGGCCGAAAGTCCTGCACCGACGCAATCCCCTGCCGAGACTGAAAGCCCTGCGCTGAACAGTGATAGCGTACGCAGGGCGCTATCGCGCAATCTCTGATGACTTGATCTCGATACAGCAGAGTCAAGCCTGCCTCGATAGTGGAACTATCATCCCTCTACGCTGATTGTTCTCACGCAGAGGGATGAAAATTCCGCTATCCGATTTTCATAACCCGCGATCTCCCATACCTCTGCACGACATCCCTTACCCCTCCACGAAAATTACTTTCACTTCGTTTGAAAGTAGCCCGTCGAAATGATTTATGAGTTTCACAACCCATTCGACGTGACCCTTTCGAGGAGTACCGCATGACGCTTTCCTTCGGCTATTGGCTGTTGGTTTACGCCGCCATCGCCATCATTGCGCTGATCGTTCTGATCGCCCGTTACCGGATCAATCCCTTCATTGTGATCACCCTGGTGTCCATCGGCCTGGCGCTGTTGGCAGGGATGCCGCCGTCGGGTGTGGTGGGGGCGTATGAGGCCGGGGTTGGCAAGACGTTGGGGCACATTGCGCTGGTGGTGGCGCTGGGCACGATGCTCGGCAAGATGATGGCCGAGTCCGGCGGTGCGGAGCAGGTGGCGCGCACCTTGATCGACCGTTTCGGCGAGAAAAATGCCCACTGGGCGATGGTGTGTATCGCCTTTCTTGTAGGGCTGCCGCTGTTCTTCGAGGTCGGTTTTGTCTTGCTGGTGCCCATCGCATTCACCGTGGCGCGGCGGGTGGGCGTGTCGATTCTGATGGTCGGTTTGCCGATGGTTGCGGGGCTTTCGGTGGTCCACGCGCTGGTACCGCCACACCCGGCGGCGATGCTGGCGGTGCAGGTCTATCAGGCGTCGGTGGGGCAGACCTTGCTCTATGCGATTCTGATCGGTATTCCGACCGCGATTATCGCCGGTCCCCTTTACGCCAAATTCATCGTGCCGCGCATTCAACTGCCGGCCGATAACCCCCTGGAACGCCAGTTCCTGGAGCGTGAGCCGCGCGATAGCCTGCCGGGTTTTGGTGTCACCATGGCCACGATTCTGTTGCCGGTGGTGCTGATGTTGATCGGCGGCTGGGCCAACCTGATCTCCACGCCGGGTAGCGGATTCAATCAGTTCCTGCTGTTYATCGGCAACTCGGTGATCGCCTTGCTGCTGGCGACCTTGCTGAGTTTCTGGACCCTCGGCCTGGCCCAGGGCTTCAATCGCGAGTCGATCCTCAAGTTCACCAATGAATGCCTGGCGCCGACCGCCAGCATCACCTTGCTGGTCGGTGCCGGTGGTGGCTTGAACCGAATTCTGGTGGACGCTGGCGTCACCAATCAGATCGTCAGCCTGGCCGATGAATTCCAGTTGTCGCCGCTGTTGATGGGTTGGCTGTTCGCCGCGTTGATGCGCATCGCCACTGGTTCTGCCACCGTGGCCATGACCACCGCGTCAGGGATTGTCGCGCCGGTGGCCGTTGGTCTGGGTTATCCCCACCCGGAGCTGTTGGTGCTGGCGACGGGGGCGGGGTCGGTTATCTTTTCCCACGTCAACGACGGCGGCTTCTGGTTGATCAAGGAATACTTCAACATGACCGTCACCCAGACCTTCAAGACCTGGACAGTGCTCGAGACGCTGATCTCGGTGGTCGCCTTCGGCCTGACCGTTGGCCTTTCTCACCTGCTTTAGTCGGAGCCATCCGCCATGGACATCCTCTATCAGATCCGCGCTCGTCAGGAATCCTTCAGCGCCGGCGAAGGACGTATCGCTCGGCTGATGCTCGACGATGTAGGATTTGCCTCATCCGCCAGCCTCGATGAGCTGGCGCAGCGGGCGGAAGTCAGCACTGCCACGCTGTCGCGATTCGCCCGTACAGTCGGTTGCCGCGACCTGCGGGATTTGCGCCTGCAACTGGCCCAGGCCAGTGGCGTCGGTAGCCGCTTTTTGGACCCGGCGGGCACGCCCGAACAGTCGGCGTTCTACGGGCAGATTGTCGGCGATATCGAGTCGACCTTGCGCCAGCACCTGGCAGCGTTCGATGAGTCGCGCTTCGCCGATGCGGTGAAACTGTTGGGCAAGGCACGGATGATTCACGCCTTCGGCATGGGCGGCTGCTCGACCCTGTGCAGCGATGAACTGCAAGTGCGGCTGGTGCGCCTCGGCTACCCGATTGCGGTGTGTCACGACCCGGTGATGATGCGCGTCACCGCCGCCAGCCTTGGCGCCGAACACGCGGTCATCGCCTGCTCGCTGACCGGCATCACGCCCGAACTGCTCGAAGCGGTGGAGCTGGCGCGCAGCTACGGCGCACGAATTCTCGCCATCACCCGCGCCGACTCGCCGCTGGCGCAATTGGCCGATGTGCTGTTGCCGCTGCAAAGCGCCGAGACTTCCTTCATCTACAAACCCACGGCGGCGCGCTACGGCATGTTGTTGGCCATCGATGTGCTCGCCACCGAGCTGGCGCTGGCCAGTCCTGAAGACAATCAAGAACGTCTGCGGCGGATCAAACTGGCCCTGGACGACTACCGCGGCGGCGACGATCACTTGCCGCTGGGAGACTGACATGATGTACGACACGCTGATCCGCAATGCGCTGATTATCGACGGCAGCAACACCCCCGGTTACCCCGCTGACGTGGCGATTCTGAATGGCCGCATCGAGCGAATCGGCGATTTGCACAACGCTCGCGCCATCGAAGAAATCGAGGCCGCTGGCCGAGTGTTGGCGCCGGGTTTCATCGATGTRCATACCCACGACGATACGGTGGTGATTCGCCAGCCGCAGATGCTGCCCAAACTCAGCCAGGGTGTGACCACGGTGATTGTCGGCAACTGCGGGATCAGCGCGTCGCCGGTGAGTTTGCGCGGTGATCCGCCGGACCCGATGAACCTGCTCGGTACCGCCGCGGCGTTCGTGTATCCGCGCTTCAGCGACTATCGCGCCGCCGTCGAAGCGGCCAATACCACGCTGAACGTAGCTGCGCTGGTGGGGCACACCGCGTTGCGCAGCAATCACCTGGACGATCTGTATCGCACCGCGACCGACGCTGAAATCAGCGCGATGCGCGAGCAACTGCGCGATAGCCTTGAGGCCGGTGCCTTGGGTTTATCCACAGGCTTGGCCTACGCCAGCGCCTTCTCGGCATCCACTGATGAGGTGATGCAGTTGACCGAAGAGTTGACGGCATTCGGCGCGGTCTACACCACCCATTTACGCAGTGAGTTCGAACCGGTGCTGGAGGCCATGGACGAGGCGTTCCGCATCGGACGCCACGCACAGTCGCCGGTGATCATTTCCCACCTCAAATGCGCCGGCGCCGGTAACTGGGGCCGTAGTCCGCAATTGCTGGCGTCCCTCGAACACGCCGCGAAAACCCACCCGGTGGCTTGCGATTGTTATCCCTACGCGGCGAGTTCTTCGACGCTGGACCTCAAGCAAGTCACCGACGCCCATCGCATCACCATCACCTGGTCCACGCCGCACCCGGAAATGGGGGGGCGGGATCTGATGGACATTGCTGCCGAGTGGGGCACTGCGCTGCTCGAAGCCGCCCGCCGACTGCAACCGGCGGGGGCGGTGTATTACGGCATGGACGAGGCTGATGTACGAAGCATCCTCGCGCATCCGCTGTCGATGATCGGCTCCGACGGTTTGCCGGAAGACCCGTTTCCGCATCCACGCTTGTGGGGCGCATTCCCACGAGTGCTCGGACATTTCAGTCGCGACGTCGGCCTGTTTCCGCTGCATACCGCCGTGTACAAGATGACCGGGTTGTCGGCGGCACGCTTTGGCTTGAAGGAACGTGGCGAGATTCGTGAAGGGTATTGGGCGGATCTGGTGTTGTTCGATCCGGCGACGATTCGCGATGTGGCCGACTTCAACGATCCGCAACGGGCGGCGCAAGGGATTGATGGAGTGTGGATCAACGGAGTCTTGAGTTACCGCGATGGGCAGGCGAACGGCAGAAGGGAAGGGCGATTTCTGGCGCGGGAGGGGGATTTGCGTAGAGGGTTTCATTGATCGCGCCTTCGTAGAAGCTGCCGAAGGTTCGGGCCGCGTTCGGAGGATCTTTTGATCCAGGTCTCATGGTGGCACATTGCAGTTAAAGAAAGCCGTCACCAAGCCGAAGCGCTGACATCCAGCCCAGTCACACTGGGCTCATTCAGTCAGGGAGTTACCCCATGAGTTTCGGCAAAACCACCCCGATCCTGCGGATTTTCGATGAAACCAAGGCTTTGGAGTTCTACGTCGAGTTTCTGGGGTTCAAGATTGATTGGCAGCACCGCTTCGAGGCGAACCTCCCGCTGTACCTGCAAATCTCCCGTGGCGAGTGCGTGCTGCACCTCTCCGAACATCATGGCGACGCGACACCGGGCTCGGCCCTGCGCATCGAGACCGATGAGCTGGAGGCGTTCCAGCAGCAATTGCTGGCCAAGGAATATAAGTTTGCGCACCCACAAATCCAGGCGATGCCGTGGGGCAGTCAGGACATGACCGTGGCCGATCCGTTTGGCAATCGGTTGGTGTTTACCAATGCGATTAGTGTTTAAGCGTTAGATAGCCTTCGCGGGCAAGCCTCGCTCCTTGTACAGGTTACTCACTGAACCTGTAGAAGCGAGGCTTGCCCGAGAAGGCGATTTATCATTCACCGCAAAGTGAATATCAAACCCGGAAGTGACTCACCATCATCTGCAACTGATTGCCCAACCGCGCCAGTTCAACACTGGACGCAGCGGTWTCGTCGCTGGCGGTGGCGGTCTGTTCGGACACGTCGCGTACGTTGATGATGCTGCGGCTGATCTCTTCGGCCACGGCGCTTTGTTGCTCGGCGGCGGCAGCGATCTGCTGGTTCATTGACTGAATGTTGGACACCGTGCGGGTGATGTTTTCCAGTGATACGCCGGCCTTGCGAGTCAGCGCCACGCTGCTGTCGGTCAGGGTACGACTGTTGTTCATCACCGCCGCCACTTGTTGAGTGCCGTTCTGCAAGCCGGCCACCAGGCCTTCGATTTCCTCGGTGGATTTTTGCGTGCGCTGGGCCAGGCCACGAACTTCGTCAGCCACCACCGCAAAACCACGACCAGCCTCACCGGCACGGGCCGCTTCGATGGCAGCGTTGAGGGCCAGCAGGTTGGTCTGCTCTGCCACGGCCTTGATCACATCCATGACGCTGCCGATCTTGTCGCTTTCCTGCTGCAGTACGCTCATCGCTTCAGTGGAACGCACCACTTCGCTGGCCAGCCGCTCGATCTGGGCGATGGCTTCGTTGACCACTTTGTCACCTTCGCGAGCTTCACCGTCAGCGGCGGCTGCGGCCTGAGAAGCTTCTTCGGCGTTGCGCGCGACTTCCTGCACGGTGGCCGTCATTTCGTGCATGGCGGTGGCGACCTGATCGGTTTCCACTTTCTGGCTGTTCACACCGGCGCTGGTCTGTTCGGTCACGGCCGACAGCTCTTCGGCGGCGCTGGCGATCTGGGTGACGCCATCGCGGATGCCGCTGATCAAGTCCCGCAGGGTCACGCCCATGCGCGCAATGCCTTGCTGCAACACGCCGAGTTCGTCGCGGCGGGTGACCTTGATGTCCTGAGACAAGTCACCACCGGCGATGCGCTCGACCACTTTAAGGGTATCGCGCAACGGACCGGTGATCTGACGGGTGATGACCACCGCGGCGATGATGCCCACCAGCAACGCCAGCAAGGTGCTGATCAATTGAAGTGTGCGGGCCTGGGCGCTTTCGGCATCACGGCGGTCGAGCTGGAATTGATACAGCTGATCGCTCAGGGTCACGATGGCGGCGCCCTGATCGGTCATTTCCTTACGCGCCTGCACCGCATCGGTGTTGGCGGCTTTATAGGCTTGCAAGGCACTGCGGTAGTTGCTCAGGGCGGTTTCCAACTGACGCAGCGCATCTTGTTGGGTCTCGGCGAAATGCGCGTTCAGCGACTTCAGGCTGGCGATGGCCGCATCCAGTTGGGAAACGGCTTTCTGCTCGGTCTCGGCATTGGTGTTAGCGGTGTAGCCGCGCACTTCATAGCGGGCAAGAATGAACGCTTCCTTGGCGGCAGTGATGGCCAGGAACTGTTCGAAGCGCTGATCGCTCAAGGGCATTTGCTGTACGCGGATGTTGATTGCGTCGATCAGCTTGCTGGCGGTTTCGGCGTTGGCGCCCATGGCGTCGCGGGCGCTGTTGCCGGTGCGGTAGGCGCTGCGCATTTTGTTCAGCGACGTCTGATAAGCGGCGATGGTCGCGGCCTGCTCTTTGAGCATTTTGACGTTTTCAGGGTTTTTGAAGCTGCCCAGCAGGGCGGTTTGCTGAGCAACAAAACTGTCCAGGGTGGTTTGCACATTCTGTGCGGCGGTTTCGTCGCCGTTGGTCAGCATGTATTGCAGGCGAACCACGCGCAGCTTGGTCAGGCCGGCATTGAGCTGAGTGATGTCGCTCATCCAGTTGCTGCGGTCAATCAACCCGCCCAGGCTGGTCCAGCCGGTCAGGGCGAGGATGCAGGTCAGTGCCAGGACCAGGCCGAATCCCAGGCCCAGTTTCAGGTTCACGCTGATGTTGCCGAACCAGCTATTCATCAAATTCCTCCAGGAACGTTGCGCTTTTAATCGTCTGTTGGCTGGAAGATTTTTGTTTTTGGGAGCCAGCAAGGTGTGTAGCAGGTATGTATCGGCCRCAATCCCGGGAGCTGAAAGGATTTTGTCGGATGGATTCTGTAACAAGATTTTTACGCAGTTCTTAAGCTTTTTTTCACATGGGTTTCACCAGCAGCCAACGCGAGACTCGCTACCCTTGCGGTTTTGTATGATTGTGATGCATGCCGGCGAGGCGGCTGAACGTGGAATTGAGACTGAGTCTGTTCGGGATAAAACGCTCGATCGATCTGAGCCGTTTGGCCCGTTATCGAAACGCAATGGTCATCGTGGCCTCACTGCTGCTGGTGATTCCGCTGACCGTGTGGCTGTTGCGACCTGCGGCTGTGCCCGATCTGTCCCATGGCAATGTGGCGGGTGCCCGTGCGCTGGCTGCGGGGTGGGCCAAGGGCGACATGATCGTGCTGGTGCGTCACGTTGAGCGTTGCGATCACTCCACCGCCCCCTGTCTGATTGGCAATGATGGCATTACAGATCGCTCGCGCAGTGTGGCAGTGGGGGTCGGTGCGCAGTTTGAACGTCTGGGCCTGAACAAGACCGATATCTATAACAGTCCGATCATCCGTGCGGCACAGACCTCCAGTTATATGTTCAACAAGGTTGGCGTCGGCGAAGACTGGTTGATCAACTGCCGGGGCAGTATGTTACGTGATGCTCTGGCGCACAAAGTGGCGGGGCGCAACCTGATTCTGGTGACCCACAGCGAGTGCATGGCGGAACTCGAAAAAGAGCTCAAGCTGCCGACTGCTACTCTAGGCTACGGCGCTTCTCTGTTTATCTCCGCTGAAAAACCTCAGGAACCTCGTATGCTTGGTTCCATCGAGGCCTCTGACTGGCACTCGGTGACCACCGAATGAGCTTCTTCTTCATCACTCTGGATCTGGACGTACGATGCTGACTTCTTCCCGTTACCGCTTTTACTGGGTGAACTTTGGTATTCCGCTGGCCTGCGCGGTCGCGGTGTTCCTGATGTTTGACATGACCAAAATCGACATCGCTTTCAGCGATCTTTTTTATGACCCGGTTACCCAGGTGTTTCCGTTGGAGCATGTCCGTCTGTTCGAGCAGATCACCCATAAATGGGCGCGGATCATCCCGAACTGGACGGGTGAGATTGCGATCATCGGCGCCTTGCTGTCATTTCTCTGGCCGCGACTGAAGGCTGAAAAACATTCGAAGATCATCGCCTTCCTGGAAAAAATCAAAGTCGCGCCTGTGCTTCGGTTCGCCAGTAAACACCGCCGGGACTTCCTGTATGTGGTGTTCGCGTTTTCCATCAGCACCGGCGTTATCCACTACCTCAAGAGCCACACCAGTGTGTATTGCCCGGTTGAAACCACTCAGTACGCCGGGAAAATCGAGCACAAGGAGTGGTACCAGAATTTTGACCTGCTGAAAGAAGCCGGTGACGGTCGCTGCTGGCCGGGTGGGCATGCGTCGGGCGGCTTCACCATGCTCGCGCTGTACTTCGTGGCTCGCCGCTACCGCTGGCGGTACGCTAAAGCGATGATGTACGGCTCGCTGCTGCTCGGTTTCGTCTACGGCACGACACGGGTCCTGCAAGGCTGGCACTACATGTCCCACACCTTTTGGGCCGGGATCTTCGTGTGGCTGACGTGTTTACTGACGGCATTGGCGTTCTATGGGCGGGCGCGACTGGAGCTGCCGGTGCTGCAAAAGGCTGAGCTACCCGTCGCTGAGCCGTTTACAGGGTTACAAAGTAGTAAGCCTGACGCCCCACCATCATTGTCTTGATCACCTTTAAGGGCGCGGCGGGTTCATTTACACCAGACATGAGTGCCACATTAGCCGGTGAGGCGCTCAGAAACTCATGCAATTGCGCCTCGGTATCCAGGCCTTTGAGTACGCGTCGGGTGTAGAACACGCTGGCGCCGCCCACCCGCTCGTTGGCTTGAAACAACGCGACCTGCTGCCCGCTGGCCTGGAATGCCTGAATCTGTTCAGTCAGCGGCAGGAAGGACAGCGTGCGATCAGCGTGAGGCAATACCCATTGTGCGGCAGCGAGGTAGCTGCCAATCACCACGGCCAGTACGCCAACCCCTATACCGCGACGATGCCGGACAATCAGCCCCGGCAAGGTCGATGCACCGGAGTAGGCTTGAAGCCGCTCGAACAGCACGCTCGCATATTCCGCGGCAATCACCGCCGCTGCAGGCGTCATGGACATCAGGTACACCGTGCGTTTGCTCGACGCCAGGGTCAGCATGACGAACTGCGCCAGCAGCCACACCGTGAAGAACAACAGGTAACGATTGGCCATCAGGCTTTTGCGAA
Source organism: Pseudomonas sp. 05N433 (assembly GCF_056396925.1). Lineage (NCBI taxonomy): Bacteria > Pseudomonadati > Pseudomonadota > Gammaproteobacteria > Pseudomonadales > Pseudomonadaceae > Pseudomonas > Pseudomonas sp. 05N433. The sequence continues at coordinate 31,146 of NZ_JBFTML010000034.1, forward strand.
AGTGCCACAGCCCCAGGTACACCAGAATGTTCCAGGGCGCGAAGGTCTCCGGCAGTTTGGCCAGGTAGTAGTAGAACGGCTCGTAATGGCCGGCCTCGACGAAGGAGCCGCTGAAGCGCCCGACACTATTGGTCAGCAACACTTCCCCCACGGCATGCGCACCATCGCGTTGATACAGCACCGCGAGCCAGATCATCAGCGGCACCAATCCCAACAGTGTCAACAGGCCGGGGCGCAGCCAGTCCGAGGGCTTCAGGCGCTTGTCCATCAAGGTTTCGGTCAGCAGATACGYGAAGATCACCACCCCCGGCATCGCCAGCCCCAGTACGCCTTTGCTCAAGGTCGCGATGGCGATCCCTGATGCAAAAAGCAGGGCGTTGCCGACAGTCGAATACCGTGTCCCCTGAAAAAATGCCAGCAGCGCCATGCTCACGCCGAAGGCCAGCAACGCGTCTTCGCCGACGCTGCGCGTGTTGCTCCAGTAACTGGCCATGGTCGCCAGCAAAATCCCCGCCGTCCAGGCAATGACCTTGGGCCGGTCGAACCGCCGCAGCATCGCATACAGCAACATCACGCTGAATAACCCGGCAAACGCCGACGCGAGCCGCACCGCCCACGGCGTACCGCCGAATGCGCGAATCGCCCCGGCGTCGAGCCACAAGCTCAAGGGCGGTTTCTCAAGAAATGGCTCGCCGAACAAATGCGGGGTCACCCAGTCGTTATCCAGGTGCATCTCCATGGCAATTCCGGCGACCCGGGCCTCCGTGGAACCTTGTAATTGGTGATTGCTTAGCGCGAAGAAAAACAGCAGAGCGGCGAGTAGAAACAGTGAAGAGACGGGGCGTGACATGAGTTTCTGGCTAACCGAGCAGGGGACCGGGAACCCCAAGCATACGAGTTGAATGCTTAACGAAACATGAACGACCAGCGAGAGGTGACGGGTGACGTTGGGGCAGCACTAACGGGGGGCGATCTGAGTAGCAGCGTCCTTCCAGGCGCTGTTATTGTCTGACGTCATGGAGTTGGTAGTTAAGGATGATGCAATGGAGCTTGCGCTGACCGTTGGTACTCACACATTGAGATTGAGCGCCCCCGACCCCGGATGGTGTAAAGCGTTGCAGCATGCGCTGAACGCCAGTTTTACAGTCCACTGCGAATTTCTGCCCTGGGCCAAACCCTACACCACCGAGGACGAGGCCCGATCGTTCCTCGCGCGGGCAGTCGATGAATTCAAAAGCGAAACCGGTGAGCGGCGGCTGTTTATCGTCGACGATACCGCGCACGCGATCATCGGCTGTATTGGCTTGAAGCCCCGGCGCCGTAACCGGTATTTGGTCGGCTACTGGGTCAATACCGAGTATACGGGCAAAGGCTATATGCGCACGGCGCTTGAAGCGTTGATCAAAAGCATGCCCGGTTTCACGTTTTACCTGACCATCGCCTCGGCCAATGTGGCGAGCCAGCGGCTGGCCGAAGCGGCCGGGTTTGGTTTGATCAGACGGTGTTATCAGAGGGCTTGTTTGCAGCCGCATGAGGCGCAGGATACGTATCTGTATCGGTTGAAATGATGGTGGGAGCAGTCACTGGAACCGACCGCTAACCAAATCGCAGGCAAAAAAAAAAGCCCGCGGGAGGGCGGGCAAACCGTAGTTTCTTGAATGAGCGAGGGGGAATGTACAGGTTGGAGGGGGGGCGGTGGGGTGAAGAAAAATTCATGTGGATGGATGGCTTCAGTCGCTCGTAGCTTCACCAAAGGTATGAATGAAAAGAAGCCCTGTCACGGTTCGGGGTTTATATTTTTATTTGATCAAATTTTCCGTGCGCCGGACATTTCCACGGTACGCGGAACGCAGCGCCACCTCCATTCAGATGTGCCTGACTCATGATCGACGGCCACCATCGCACCAGGTTATGCGCTTTGTTCCAATAAGACTCGTTTCCCCAATGCTTGGCCAAACAGAAGACCGGCAGTCCGCACTCGCGGAACGCTCTCTTTTCAATATCACCTTTTGTGAATTTGTCTTGAGAGATGACAGCCCATCCACCTTCTTCTCTCAGCACTGATATCCATGCCACATCAGCGGTGCTTTGCGGAAATTTATCCCTTAAAGACAGTACCGAATGGCCCTCAGCTTTAGTCAGTTCGTTCAAGGCTCGGGCCAACGCAGGGGGAAGATTGTTATCCAATAGGAACTTCAAGCCGCATTCCTTTGCTCAAAACTGACCGCTGCCTCAACTGCAGCAATAGGTATTTCATAGAGGCGGGCTACACGTTTGACGTCTCTGCCTTCAGCTCTGTAGGCGCTAAAAATGGCTGCTGTGTCAATTCCCGTACCTGACAGGACAGGTTTTCCAAAGTTTCGAGAGGGGTCGAGAACGATGGCTTTGCTGCGTTTGACCGGATACCAGCGCTGCGCCGAGCCTGATCCTGTGTAGTCGATACCTTCATAGAGCGAAGGTTTGATGACTTGTTCGAATGCATACTGTCGCTTGATCAAGTCCAGAAGTGCCTCATCCCCTGTTTCACCCATCACCGTGGCGAAGATGCTTCGTCCGTCGGTTTGAAAGCGTTTGCAGGTGAATGGGTACGGTTGGTTAAACAACTCTTTTGCTTGCTGCGAGGCACTACGGATGGCTTGMAGGCTTACGCCGTGTTGGCGAAAAGCATGAACGAAACGAATTTCCAGTAAGTCATGAAAACCTAGAACGCACTCGTTCACATCAGACAGCTCTGAGTCCCAAAGCCCCGGATGCTGAACACCGTGGGCGGTGTATCCGAATAACCAGCGGCGTATATCGGTAGCTGAAATCCCGGTGTAAAGCGAAGCTTCTGCTGGGGTGTACAAGCCAATGCCGACAAGGCGGCTAGGTAGCTTAATGTTTTGCATGTTGGCCTCCTTGTCAGCAGGTGATCCGATGGATGGATTCTGGTCGTAAGGGTGAACTCAAGCAACTGGTCGGGGACGAACCGCTGTTTTGTTTGGGCAGAGTAGGTTTGAAGCGTGAGCTACACAATCAGCTCGGAGTCGTCACGGCTTGCAGGAAATTTCTGAAAACCCTGTCCTGTAAGTCGCTTGGGCGAAAACGTGGCTACTCTGTCGTCTATTGAGTCGACAGTAAGTTGCAGATTATGAAACCTAGTGTTGAGTCGTCTGACACTGCATTGTCTCGTATAAGTAACATTCAGCTTCAATTGTCACGCATACAGAACATCTCTACCCATTCAAAGCCCAAAAAGGCACCTGCGATATTCTCGTCAGGTGCCTTTTTGTGTTGGGGGAGCGGTAAAGACTCCATTCGATCAACGAGCGCGATCACTCAGTGAAGAACGGGAGGCTCTCCCGCGGCCACCGACGCCTTCGGATCAAGGTTATCCTTCGCTCGGTTGACCAAAAGCTCAGTCAGCATCGTCAACTGCTGAAGCGCCAGTGCCACATTGCGCTGCGGGCCTTCGAGTCGGTCGGCAAAGTCCAGCGTCATGACGTTGAGGGACGCCAGGGTTTCGCTGGCGTGAGCGAGCAGGGTGGGCATGTCGACGTCGGGGCGGACGCTGAAGATGTTCCTGTTCAGGTTGCGCCGGCGGGCACTGACGGAGCGTTCGGTGGTTTTGGGCTGTTGGGTCGGGTCGAGGGTTTCAGGTTGTGAAGTGGCCGGATTTTTCAGTGGGATTCGGGTGATCTTTTTCATAAGGGCGTTCCATTGGTTTAGGGATCCTTACGTAATTTCGGCTTGTTAAAACCATCCGCAGGGTCGCAGCGAAGGGTGAAGACTATCTTTCAGAAATGTTGTTCACCAGTTCATGGCAGTCGCTACGGGTTGCAGGAAAATTCCCAGGATGACGTGGTTCTAATCTGTCAGAGAAATCCTTTTCCACTACTGTTGACCCTGAGCAACTGCCGCGCCGTCTCAGTCGCTCAGTGTTGGTGCCTGTGATGGATATCGGGAAAGTGCGGATGACTGTGCTTAATGGGAGCGTGGTCGTGTAAATGGCTATGAGGTTCAGTGCCGTCCCACTCAAAGGCATGTTCATGTTGATGGTGCTCATCATGAATATGCGGATGGTCATGTGTTTGCGGATCGTGTTGGTGCTCGTGAGAGTGGCTTTCGGTCAGGTGTATCCAGACGCCAATTCCCATCAGGCCGGCAGCCACCCAAAACACCCACGTCACCGCTTCGCCTAACAACAGGATCGAAATAGCGGCCCCCAGGAACGGTGCAGTAGAGAAGTACGCACCTGTGCGCGCGGTGCCAAGCCCCCGCAAAGCCAAAACGAACAGCACCAGGCTAACGCCGTAGCCCAAAAAGCCTACCAGTAGCGTTGGCCCCAATAGAGATAACTCGGGGAGATGCATGCCAAGAGCAATCCCCAAAGCGCAGTTGACGACCCCGGCGACCAATCCTTTGATGCCAGCGATAAACAATGCATCCGATGCGGAAACCTTCCGGGTAAGGTTGTTATCGATGGCCCAACAAAAACAGGCAATCACCACGGCGACCGGGCCAACCCAGCCATGGATCCCTGCGGAAGTTTGAGGCCAACCCAAGAGCACGCCACCGGCAACGATTGCGATCATTCCAGCGACGATCCGCCGATCGGCGTTCTCCTTGAACACCATCCAGGCAAGCAGGGCGGTCAATACCGCCTCAAGGTTTAGCAACAGCGAAGCAGTGGTAGCTGATGTGAGGGTAAGGCCAAACATTAAAGACACCGGCCCCAACACGCCGCCGAACGCGATAGCACCAATGAGCCATGGCCATTCTGAAATGGTTAAACCGACAGGCTGCCAGCCGCGATCACGGATCAGCCGGGTAACCGTGAGACCCAAGCCACTTCCCAGGTAAAGCAAACCGGCGAGCAAGACGGGTGAAACGTTCAGCCCCAGGACCTTGGCAAGCGGCGTGCTGGCACCAAACAGCGCTGCAGCACCCAAGGCGTATAAAACGCTTTTGTTCATCATCTGTTCCGTAGCAAAAGGCATTGTTGAGAGACACGATACTCGTCATGCATCGATAGCGCATTGAATCGAACCCACAAAAAAGGCACCTGCGATAGGCTAGTCAGGTGCCTTTTTACGTTGGGGGCGCGGCTGCCGGAATTGTTAAGACGCTGAAACCTGCCTCTGCAACCGCCGCCCCACCACATCCAGCAAATCGCAACCATCGCGCAACGAAGTCACCAATACCCGCGCCAGCTCACTGTGAACGCCTTCGTTCACAGCGAAACTCTCCAGCAATTGAGTCGCCGTGCGGATGCGGTAAGCCGCCGTTTCATGCAGCACATCCAGCGGCGCTTCAGTGTCGATCAGCAGCGACGCGATAGTGCAGTCGATGCCGGTGATCGGCATGTATCGATCCATGACAAAACCTCCATTCGATCAACGAGCGCGATCACTCAGTGGCAGACGGGCTCGATCRCCGGCATGGGCGAATCAAGGTTATCCAGCGCTCGATTGATCAACATCTCGGCCAGCACGGCCAGTTGTTGCATCGCCAACGCCACATTGCGATGCGAGCCTTCAAGCTGGTCGGCCAGGTCGGTGGTCATGACGTTCAGGGAGGCCAGGGTTTCGCTGGCGTGAGCGAGCAGGGTGGGGGTGTCGACGTCGGGGAGGATGGTGAACACTTGGCTCACGGGGTCGGGCTGTTTCGGGTTGCGCAAGCGGGCGCTGACGGCGCGTTGGGTGGCTTGGGAGAGTTGGGTCAGGTCGAGGGTTTCGGGTTCTGAAGGGGTATCGGTTTCTGGAGGGTTGGGGGTGATCTTCTTCATGTTGATGCTCCTACACTAGTTTTGGAGGCGACCACCCTTCTGCTGTCAAACAGAATTGGGTGGCAGCTGTACGCGGGTTGACAGACCGGTAGTGTAGGAACCCGGTGCACCCGAAGATGCCCCACGCACAGCCGCCATAAACGAGACTGCATGCGCGTGAGCATGCTGCCTGATCAGGAGGAGTGAAAGGTTACACTTTTCGGCCTGTCAAAGCCCAATCGCTGAATTGCAGCGACACCTGGAGGCTATCCTCGATGAGCGGCGCCCGCTAGTTCATGGAAGGCGATACGTTTTGAGGGAAATTTCCTAGGACGGAGTGGGGGTGTTGATGAGCGTTTGAATGCCAAACCCCAGATGCAAAAAAGCCCGCACTTGGCGGGCTTTGCCAGCTTGGATTGGTGGGCCGGGGTAATCTGAACTTAAATCATAACTTTTTGATTTTTAATGATATTTACGGTTTGAGTTTTGTTGTGGAATACCATTTGGAATACCGTTTTCCTAAGCGTTACTTCGCTTGGGATTCGAACCTGCGACCGTCTCGGATGCTGGGTCTGAGCGCGAACTTGACTCACGCACTTCGGGGAGGCACCAGCAACGCTGCCGTTACCAAAATGGCAATTAGCTGACTATGCAGGCTATCTGGAGCAAGTGCTGCAGCGCTTTGATGTATTCGTCAGCAGTGCCGAGCTAAACGTGTGGTGGACCAGTTGGCGACCTGTCTTGTCTGAATTTGTTGAGAACCTGCAAGCTGCGACTGCTGTGTCGATCACGACCCTGATCTTAGCTTTAGTGGGTGGGAATAGCAGTTCGCCTGGTTCTAGATTTTTTGAGTCGCTATTGATGGCACGACGCAGTACATTTGCAGCACAAAAACTGCAGGACTGATTCATGAAGCGCCCCAAGGACGAAACCCTGTCCATTCGTACATCGAGTGACATCAAACAACTGCTGCGAATTGCAGCGGAAAGAGAGCGGCGCTCCATTTCCTCGATGGTTGAGGTATTAGTCCTGAAATATGCTCAGGAACAGGGGCTGCAGGCAGAAGAACCGTCAGCGGAAGAGACGAAAAAAGGTAAGGGAAACGATGGAGCTCATTGACAATATTACAAGGCTGCTGGGTGATGACCTCAAAGCGACGTTAAAACCTGGTTCCCGCCTGAGTATCGCAGCGTCTTGTTTTTCGATGTATGCATTCGAAGCGCTGAAAGCTGAGTTGGAAAAGATCGATGAACTGAACTTCATCTTCACCTCACCGACGTTCGTTGCCAGCGAGGTTGCCGACAAGGTCCGCAAAGAGCGAAAGGAATTCCACATCCCAAAGCTGGATCGTGAGCGTAGCCTGTACGGTAGCGAGTTCGAGATTCAGTTGCGCAACAAGCTCACCCAGCGAGCGGTTGCCAAAGAATGCGCAGAATGGATGCGGCGCAAGGCGACCTTCAAGTCGAATCGCAGCAAGGCCCCGATGCAGCAGTTCGCCTGCGTGCAATCTGCTGAAACGGACACCTCATACATGCCATTGCACGGCTTTACCGCCGTCGATCTTGGTTACCAGCAAGGCAATGCTGTGTCCAATCTCGTCAACAAAATGGACGAGCCAACCTTCACGGCAACTTACCTAAGCCTGTTCAATCAGATCTGGAGCGACCCGGAAAAACTGGAAGACGTCACCCTGCAGATCTGCGATCACATTGCGGCTGTCTACCAGGAAAACTCACCTGAGAGCGTCTATTTCCTGATGCTTTACAACATCTTCAACGAGTTCCTGGACGACATCGATGAGGACGTTTTACCCAACGACCGTACCGGTTACCAGGACACGCTCATCTGGAACAAGCTCTTCAACTACCAGAAGGATGCGGCCACTGGGATCATCAACAAGCTAGAAACCTATAGTGGCTGCATCCTGGCGGACAGCGTTGGCTTGGGTAAAACCTTCACCGCCTTAGCTGTTGTCAAGTATTACGAACTTCGCAACAAGTCGGTGCTGGTGCTCTGCCCCAAAAAACTGGCGGACAACTGGCTCAACTACAACCGTAACCTCAAGACCAACATCTTTGCCCGTGACCGATTCAGCTACGACGTGCTGTGCCATACCGACCTCACTCGCACGAGTGGTGAGTCGTTTGGCACTCCGCTCAACCGCATCAACTGGGGTAACTACGACCTCGTTGTCATCGATGAATCGCACAACTTCCGCAATAACGATGCCTTCAAGGACAAGGAAACCCGATACCAGAAGCTGATGAACAAAGTCATCAAGGAGGGTGTGAAAACCAAGGTACTGATGCTTTCAGCGACTCCAGTGAACAACCGCTTCAATGACCTGCGCAACCAACTCGCTCTAGCCTACGAAGGCAACTCCGAAAACCTAAGCAAGAAGCTGAGAACTGGCAAAACTGTCGAGGAAATTTTCCGTGGTGCGCAGGCCAGTTTTAACGCTTGGTCAAAACTTCCGCCCGAGGAACGCACGGCGCGCGCCATTTTGGACTCGCTCGACTTCGATTTCTTCGAGTTGCTAGACAGCGTCACGATTGCACGCTCGCGTAAACACATTCAGACCTTCTACGACACCACGGATATCGGGCAATTCCCTGAACGGCGCAAGCCCTTGTCGTTCCGTAGCCCACTGGTTGTGGATGCTGAGCAGCGAACGGATGTAATGAGTTTCAACGAGATTTTTGAGCAGTTGTCTCTGCTCAAGCTCGCCGTATATGCCCCCATCAGCTACATCTTGCCTAGCCGCTTGGCGAAGTATGAAGAGATGTACGACACGCAGGTTGAAGGCGGTCGAGGCAAGCTGCGTCAGGTAGACCGGGAAAAAAGCCTGGTAGCACTGATGACAACGAATTTGCTGAAGCGCCTTGAAAGCTCTGTTTATGCATTCCGCAGCACACTTAATGCTTTGAAAGAAAACCACCAGCGCGTTCTCGGCCTGATTAAGGAGTTCGAGAGCCGGGGCGGTGTAACAGAAGTCGCCAGCCTTACAGAAGCCATGGGCTCAATTGAGGCTGAAGAAGACGGTATTCCGTCGTTTCATGACTTAGAAATCGGCAACACAATTCGGATAAAGCTGGCAGATATGGATCTGCCTTCTTGGGAGCATGAACTCCAGGTTGACCTGGAAATCATCTCCGCCTTACTGGCCTCGATGAGTAAAATCACGCCAGCCGAAGACGCCAAGCTGCAGCACCTGAAATCGCTAGTGCTCGCCAAGATTGCCAATCCCATTAATCCCGGCAATAAAAAAGTACTGATTTTCACGGCTTTCGCTGACACGGCCGATTACCTCTATGACAATCTGGCCACTGAGCTGCTCGCCAATCAGTACCTGCATACAGCGAAGGTCACTGGTAGTAGCGCGCCTCAGTCGACGCTAAAAAACACAACTCAAAAGAAAAGCTACGACTTCCAGGAGCTGCTCACCCTCTTCTCGCCGCGCTCCAAAGAAAAGGCCATTGTCCTGCCCAACGAACCGGCTGAGGTCGACTTGTTGATTGGTACCGACTGCATCTCCGAGGGCCAGAACCTGCAGGACTGCGACTACCTCATCAACTACGACATCCACTGGAACCCCGTGCGCATCATCCAGCGCTTCGGTCGAGTGGATCGCATCGGATCGCCCAACAGCAGCATCCAACTGGTCAATTACTGGCCCGACATCTCGCTCGACGAGTACATCAACCTCAAGGAACGCGTCGAGAGCCGGATGATGATTGCCGACGTCACCGCCACGGGCGACGACAATGTGCTGAGCGCCCAAGCCAACGATGTGTCCTACCGCAAGGAGCAGCTGCGCCGCCTGCAAGAAGAAGTCATCGAGCTGGAAGACCTGAAAACGGGCGTTTCGATCACAGATCTGGGGCTCAACGACTTCCGCATGGACTTGCTCAACTACGTCAAAGCCAATGGCGAGTTGAGCAACGTACCGAGCGGCATGCACGCCGCTGTGTCAGCCAAACCTGAGCTTGGCCTGCGTCCAGGCGTGATATTTACACTGCGGAACCACAACTCGAGCGTCAGCGTTAGCCAACATAACCGTCTGCACCCGTATTACCTCGTCTACATCAGTCGTGAGGGTGAGGTCATTCATGATCACACCGAGGTCAAACGCCTGCTCGACCTGGTGCGCAGTTGCTGCAAGGGCCAAGCGCAGCCCATTCCGGAGGCTTGCAGTCTGTTTAACAAGGAAACTGCTGACGGGCGGCAGATGCAGGTGTATTCCGACCTGCTTGGCAAGACCATTCGATCGATGATCGAGGTGAAGGAAGAGAAGGATCTGGACAGCCTGTTCAGCGGCGGCAAAACCACTGCGCTGGTCAACACTATTGCCGGACTGGATGACTTCGAGCTCATCACCTTCTTGATAATTCAGGAGGCCGGATGAGTCATATCTCTCCATGGGAGTCGAACGCCGCGTTCATCAGCTACCCGAAGCAGGCCGCTTTTTGCCGCAACCTGCCAAAGAACAAGATCTACGAACACAGTGGAGCCAACACACGGCTGAAAGACTTGTTCGTTGAGCAAGTGGAACAGATCGTCTGGCAATACAAGCTGGCTCCGGAAACGATCAACCTGCCCGCTAGACCCAATGTGCCGGAGCTTCAGATCTTCGCCATCCAGCTCAAGACGTCGGAGCTGAATTTGGATGTGTTGCGCTGCATAGATGGTGCGGTGCAGTTCCCCATCATCTTCGAGCTGAGTTTTGACGGCCGAACGCAGGTAGTCGCCGCGTTCAAGCGCCCGAACGAATCAGGCGCGAGCCGTTGGGTGTTGAGCGACTACTTTGCGACGGCGTGGTTACCGAGCGATGTGGAGCGCGCCGTCATGCCATTGGCGCTCGACTTGGGTGGCTTGTACGAACAGTTGCTTCACCGCCTGATTCCAACACCTGCGCGCCAGCAAGAAGGCCTTGGTGACTTGGTCGCTCGTGTCGTACAGGTTGCGGCGAAGCAGCGTGAGGTCGAGAAGGCCGCGAGCAAGCTTGCCAAAGAAAAGCAATTCAACCGCAAGGTAGAGATCAACGCGCTCTTGCGACAGCTAAGAAGCGAACTTGAACAGTTGACCGGTAGGGATAGCGCATGACGCAGAGCCTGAATGACGAATCGAAGAGACACATCGAGCAGGTCGCGGGCGAGGCGTTAGCGCAACTCGAAAGCATCGCCGAAGCCTCCAAGAGCAAGCTTCTTGATGGACGAACACTGGGATCCGATGCCCTGGCAAGCATCAATACGATGACGTCCAGTTCGGCTATCCAAAGACTGGATCAGATCAGCCAGGCGAACCGTGAAAGCTACCGGGTATTGGTAGCAGAGCCCGCCATTGCTCGCGTTGTGGTGGTTGATGAAGAGGGCGAAGAGAAAACCTACTACATCTGCCGCACTACGCCGGTATCGGGCTTTCCCAACTTGGCCAGCTACCGGGCTCCTGTTGGACGATTGGCCTCATTGGCTATTGGTGCAGAGTTCACGCTTCCCAATGGAACCGTTGTTGAGGTTCTTGAGCGAGCTCAGCTCCGGCCAAGTGCACTCGCCGATGGGTGGGACTCTCGTGACACCGTGGTTGAAGCCGAGCATTTCGGGCCTCTCACCATCGAGTCGCTGCGAGCGCTGCTGACTGAGGTTGCCGGGGAAGAAGTCACAGAAGATATCCTGGGCCAATTACTGGCTGAGGAGACCGTCAAGGCCAACATCATCGACGGCGTTCGCCGCAGCGTTATCACCAAGATGGGGTTGCGGGATCAGCCCGTACTCGATCAATACCAGGACGAGATTTTCCGTCTTCCTCTCGACAAGCGCCTGCTAATCTTGGGTCCACCCGGTACCGGCAAAACGACGACCCTGATCCGGCGCCTCGGCCAAAAGCTCGATACCGCTTTTTTAGAAGAAGGCGAGCAACGCCTGGTTGAGACGGTTGCTGCAGCGCAAGGCGTTGCGCATTCCAATAGCTGGCTGATGTTCACGCCTACCGAACTGCTCAAGCAGTACCTCAAAGAAGCTTTTGCCCGAGAAGGCGTTCCTGCCTCAGATCTGCGCATCAGAACTTGGCAGGACTATCGGCGCGAGCTGGCCAGAAACGCTTTTGGCGTTCTCAGAACTGCTTCTGGCGGCGGCACCTTCGTCCTGAAAGAGAGCTTGCCAAACCTTAGCGAAGCTGCGCTCGACCGGCCCATTCAATGGTTTGACGATTTCGATGCATGGCAACGTAGCGCCTACGTACAGGAGCTGCATGAAGCTGCGGCTCTACTCCATGATGCCAAGACTCCCGACGTCAAGAGCTTGGGCGCACGCTTGCAAGACATCTTAGCGCGGGCAGGTGATGGCGCTCTGGCAACCACATTCGGATCATTTGCCGCAGAACTCCCCAAGGTGCAGGCGCTCGTCACCAGCCTGAAGGAAGCCTCCGACGGCAAGATCAAAGCTGCGCTCAACCTGCAGCTCAACCGCAACCGGGCGTTCTTGGATGAGTTAGCTCGTGTCATCGACAGCTTGCAGCAGGCGCAGGCAACGGAGGCTGACGAGCAAGACGATTTCGATGCAGACGAGGAAGAAGACACCACAACATCGCGCACGGGGCGCGCGGCAGCTCTCAACGCCTACATGCAAGCCGTGCGTGCCCAGGCTCGGTCAGCAGTCTCCAAGCGTATGCTGAACAAGGTCTCTCGCAACGGCAAAATCATTGAGTGGCTGGCCGATCGTGGCCTGGCGGAGGCCGACCGCGCAGATGTGGGAGCGAGTCTTCTGGTGCAGACCAACGCCCGGCGCTTCGTGAACCCGGTCAAACGCTATCTCGACGGCATTCCCAAACACTACCGAGCATTCCGGCGAGAACGCCAACAAACTGGGAACTGGTATCGCAGCGAGGGTTTCGAGGTCCGCGACCTCCATCCGCTCGAACTCGATATTGTGCTGCTGGCCATCTTGCGCGCCGCAGGCGACCTGATTAGCCGACCCAGCGTCCTGCGCGATATTGACAGTCCTGCTTGGTCATCGCTTCAGCCTATTCTGGGGCATTACCGCAATCAAGTATTGGTGGATGAGGCGACCGATTTTTCGCCCATTCAGCTCGCCTGCATGGCAGCGCTGGCTCACCCACAACTGCGCTCGTTCTTTGCCTGCGGCGACTTCAACCAGCGTCTTACTACTTGGGGGGCGCGCTCCGCTGACGACTTGACGTGGGTCTTTGCCGACTTCGACATCAAGGAGATCACCGTCTCCTATCGTCAGAGCAAGCAACTGAACGACTTGGCCCGTGCCATGATCCGCGCTGTCGCTGGTACCAAGCAAAACGTCAGCTTACCCGCGAATATGGATAGCTCGGGTGTGGCCCCTGCCTTGTTGGAGCATGCTGGCGAGACAGCGGTCGTTGTCAGCTGGCTCGCAGATCGCATTCGTGAGATTGAGCGCTTTGTAGGCCAATTGCCGTCCACGGCTATCTTTGTGAATACCGAAAACGACGTGGCCCCGGTGRCGGATGCACTGAATGCCGCCCTGGCCGAGCACAACATTCAGGTCATTGCTTGCCGCGAGGGTCAAGCCGTCGGGCAAGAAAGCAATGTGCGTGTGTTCGATATCCAGCACATCAAGGGCTTGGAGTTTGAGGCTGTTTTCTTTATTGGCATCGACCAGCTTGCCGAGCTACATCCTGCGCTCTTCGACAAATATTTGTACGTGGGCACCACTCGTGCGGCCACTTATCTGGGCGTGACCTGTGGAGGTACCCTGCCATCGGCTATCGAGAGTCTGCGTGTGCACTTCTGCCAGGACTGGCAATAACACGACTGAATCTATCAAAACGAACTTGAACAATTGAGCCGCTGAGCTTCTTTAACAGAAGCACGGCTGCTAAAGGAAAAGAACATGGAAAAACTGAAAATGCACTCACCCAGTCTCACGCAGGACAACGTCGCCCGTATTCGCGAGTTGTTCCCGAACTGCGTCACCGAAGCTAAGGGTGAGGACGGTGCCGTGAAGTTGGCGGTGGACTTTGATCAGCTGCGCCAGGAGCTTGCTGAGTCGATTGTCGAAGGGCCGCAGGAGCGCTATCACCTGAACTGGCCGGGTAAGCGTGAGGCTTTGTTAACGTCCAATTCACCGATTGCCAAAACGCTTCGGCCTTGCCGCGAGGAAAGCGTGAATTTTGACACCACGAAGAATCTGTTTATCGAGGGCGACAACCTTGACGCGCTCAAGCTATTGCAGGAGACCTATCTCGGCAAGGTCAAGATGATCTATCTCGACCCTCCCTACAACCGAAAAAAGGGTAACAACCTTGTCTATCGAGACGATTTCGTAGGAAATACCTACGATTATCTGATGCAAAGCAATCAGTCCGATGAACAGGGAAATCGCCTTGTTGCCAATACAGAGGCGAACGGAAGATTTCATTCCGACTGGCTTGGCATGATGTACCAGCGGCTACGAGTTGCACGAAACTTGTTGGCTCCGGCCGGTGTAATTGCCATCTCCATCGATGACGCCGAGACGGCAAACGTTCTTCACCTGTGCTACGAGGTGTTTGGCGAATCAAATTTTCTTGGCACCCTGATTTGGAAGAACGCGACTGACAACAACCCGACCAACATTGCTGTCGAGCACGAGAGCATTCACGTTTTCGCAAGAAGCAAGACTGACCTTGAGGGTATTTGGAAAAGCTCCGTATCAGACATTAAGGATATTGTTGTCAAGATTGGCTCTGAGCTGACTGAGAAATATTCGGTTCAGTCCGAGCTACAGTCCGCCTATACCACCTGGTACCGTGAGAACAAGGCGCAACTTGGGCCGTTAGCCGACTACAAGTTTATCGACAAGGAGGGGGTGTACGCCGGAAGTCGTAGCGTTCATAACCCTGGCAAGGAGGGGTACCGCTACGACGTCATTCATCAGGAGACTGGCAAACCTTGCACCCAGCCTCTTATGGGGTACCGGTTCCCAGAAGAAAGCATGAAGCGCTTGCTTGAGCAAAAGCGGGTTCTATTTGGAGAGGATGAGACTAAGCTCATCGAACTGAAAGTCTATGCGTGGGAATTTGAAGACAAGCTTTCAAGTGTTTTTGATTTGGATGGCAGGTCGGGACCATATGACTTGAAGGCGCTATTCCCTGAAGGGAAGAAGGTGTTCTCCAATCCTAAGCCCGTACTCTTAATGGAGCGACTCATTTCCTTCATGACTGGCCCCGAAGACATCTGCCTTGACTTGTTTGCCGGCTCCTCAACTCTTTCGCACGCGACCATGGAAATAAACCGTCGCGAAGGAGGTAATCGCCGTTTTATTAGTGTGCAGTTCCCAGAGCCGATTGGTCAGGATAACAAGGACGCCAAGGAGGCTTATCAATTTTGCATGCGGGTCGGCCTCAAGCCATTCATTTCGGAAGTCTCGAAAGAGCGCACTCGCCGCGCAGGAGCGTCTGTGCACCAGAAGGATGGTGCTGCAGGGTGGGGGCGGGACACCGGTTTCCGCGTTCTTAAGATCGACACGTCCAATATGGCCGACATCTATTACGCTCCGGATGCTCTCGACAAAGGCCAAATTGATATGCTCGTCGACAACATTAAGCCCGACCGTACGGCAGAGGACTTGTTGTTCCAGGTAATGCTGGACTGTGGCGTTGATCTGGCCTTGCCGCTCGCCAAACAGCCTATACAAGGCAAGGACGTGTTCTTTGTTGATGGCGATGTGCTTGCGGCCTGCTTCGATGCCAGCGGCAGCATCGATGAATCCTTCGTGAAGGAACTGGCCAAATACCAACCGTTACGCGTGGTGTTCCGTGATGCCGGGTTCAAGAACAGCGCCGTCAAGATCAACGTCGAGCAGATTTTCAAGCTCTTGTCACCCGCCACCGAAGTCAAATGCATCTGAGGGGGGAGTGATGAAACTCAAATTCAAGACGCAGGCCTATCAGACAGTGGCGGTGCAAGCCGTGGTCGACTGTTTCAAAGGGCAACCTCCAGCCTCGGCGGAGTCCATCAGCTACCGCATCGATCCGGGCAAGGCCAAGAAAGGGGTCGAAGACCTGTTTGTGGAGAGCGGGTTCAAGAACGCCGACCTGAAGCTGACGGATGTTGCACTGTTGGAGAGTATCACGCAGGTGCAGCACCAACAGAACCTGCCGCTATCGAGTTCATTGATTGATTTTTATACGATCAATGGCAGTCGTGAGCGTATTCCGGCAACGACTCAATACAAGGAAACTGCTAAAACAGTTTCTCGCCTACACCTCGACATCGAGATGGAGACTGGCACCGGTAAAACCTATTGCTACATCAAGACCATCTTCGAGCTAAACAAGCAGTACGGGTGGAGCAAGTTCATCATCGTTGTGCCCAGCATTGCCATCCGCGAGGGTGTGGCCAAGTCGCTGGAAATCACGGCCGAGCACTTTCTGGAGACGTACCACAAGAAGGCACGCTTCTTCATCTACAACTCCAAGCAACTGCACCACCTGGAGAGCTTTTCGTCGGACGCCGGGATCAACGTGATGGTGATCAATGTGCAGGCGTTTGCCGCCCGTGGCGCAGACAATCGGCGCATTTACGACGAGCTCGACGATTTTCAGTCTCGCCGCCCCATTGATGTAATCAGCGCCAACCGCCCGATCCTGATCCTGGACGAGCCGCAGAAAATGGAAGGCGCAGCAACCCTGAAGTCCTTGGAGGAATTCAAGGCGCTGATGGTGCTGCGCTATTCGGCCACCCACAAGACGACGCACAACAAAATCCACCGACTGGACGCGCTGGACGCCTACAACCAGAAGCTGGTGAAAAAAATTGCCGTGCGTGGCATCTCGGTGAAAGGCTTGGCTGGTACCAATGCCTACCTTTACCTGCAGTCCATCGATATTTCGACCAAGAAGCCGCCCGAGGCCCGCGTTGAGTTTGAGCAGAAGCTGAAGAGCGGCGAGATCAAGCGGGTGGTGCGCAAGCTCTCCAAGGGCGACAACCTCTTCTCTGGTGGCTTTTCAAACGAGCTGGATCAGTACCGAGGCTATGTGGTCGCGGACATAAATGCCAATACCGATACGTTGAGTTTCACCAACGGAGTTGAGCTGTTTGTTGGAGAGGCCGATGGCGACGTGAACGAAGCGGCACTGCGCCGAATCCAGATTCGGGAAGCCATCAAGGCGCACTTCGATAAAGAGCTGGCCCTATTCCAGCAAGGCATCAAGGTGTTGACCTTGTTCTTCATCGATGAAGTGGCCAAGTACCGCGATTACTCGGTAGCGGACGAGAAAGGCGACTACGCACGTATCTTCGAAGAGGAATACCGCCAGTACCTGAACGAGGTGCTGGACCTGGATGAAACGCCGTACATCAAGTACCTGAAGGGTATCGATGCAGGCAGGACGCACAGCGGCTACTTCTCCATCGACAAGAAGACCAAGCGGCTGGCCGATCCCGATGTGGAGAAACGCGGAGAAAACGCAGGGCTGTCCAATGATGTGGACGCCTACGATCTGATCCTGAAGGACAAGGAGCGCTTGCTGTCATTTGCCGAGCCAGTGCGTTTTATCTTCTCGCACTCTGCTTTGCGTGAAGGTTGGGACAACCCAAACGTGTTTGTCATTTGTGCGCTCAAGCACAGCGACAACACCATTTCGCGGCGGCAGGAAGTTGGTCGTGGTCTGCGCTTGTCCGTTAACCAGACTGGTGACCGAATGGATCACCCCGCCATCGTCCATGACGTAAACGTGCTAACCGTGGTGGCGAGCGAGAGCTATAAGGAGTTCGTAGCAGCGCTGCAGAAAGACATCAGCGAGTCCTTGTCGGCACGCCCTAAGGTCGCCGACGAAGCCTATTTCACCGGCAAGGTGCTCAAGACCCCGACTGGCAATATTGAAGTCACGCCGCAGCTGGCCAAGCAGATCTACAAGTACCTGCTCAAGAACGATTACAGCGACGATGCGGACCGCATTACAGGCGCGTACCACGACGCCAAGAAGGAAGGCACCCTGGTTCCGCTGCCCCCGGAACTGCAGGCTCATGCCGAGCAGGTGTACCAGCTGATCGACAGCGTCTTCAGCGACAGTCAGATGTTTGAGATCAGCGACGACCGTCGGCCAAAGAAGAATCCGCTCAACAGTAACTTCGACAAACAGGAATTCAAGGAGCTGTGGAATCGGATCAATCGCAAGGCAGCCTACAGTGTTGACTTTGATTCGGCGGAACTGGTCAAGAAAGCGGTCGAGGAGCTGAACAAGAGCCYACGAGTGACGCCCTTGCAGTACACGATCCAGAAAGGTGAGCAGATCGATCAGGTGACTGCCGATGCGCTGAAGAGCGGTGATGGTTTCAAGGTTTCTGAAACGACTGTTGAGTACGACAAGCAGTCAATTCATTCAACGGTGAAGTACGACCTCATTGGTAAGGTTGCCGAGGGTACGCAACTGACGCGACGCACGACGGCGGACATCCTTAAAGGCATCAGTGTTGCGATATTTGCGCAGTTTCGTACCAATCCTGAAAGCTTCATCGCCGAAGCAATTCGACTGATCAATGAGCAGAAGGCGACGATGATCATTGAGCACTTGGCCTACGACCCCGTTGAGGACAAGTTTGATTTGGACATCTTCACCTCTGGTCAGACCAAGCAGGACTTCAGTAAGGCCGGTGACAAGCTCAACCGTCACATCTACGACTACGTAATCACCGACTCCGGCACCGAACGCGAGTTTGTGAAAGAGCTGGACACGTGTACCGACGTGGTCGTGTACGCCAAATTACCGCGTGGCTTCCTGATCCCCACGCCGGTTGGCGATTACAACCCCGACTGGGCGATTTCGTTCAAGGAAGGAGCGATCAAGCATGTGTACTTTGTGGCTGAAACCAAGGGCTCAATGTCATCAATGGATTTTCGCCCGATTGAGGCTACAAAAATCGAATGTGCACGGAAGTTCTTCGATGAGATCAATAGGAAGTACGCACCCGAAAACGTCAAGTACGATGTGGTGAACAGCTTCGGTAAGCTGATGGAGCTGGTGAAGTAAGCAGGATCAACGTCCAGTCGGGTCTAACTCAAAAATGATCTGTCGCTTATCAGGGGATTCCTGACAAAAAAAAAGAAAGTCCTGTTTTGAGCCGCTAAAGGGTTGCTCAAACAGGACTTTTCTTTTATCCCAGCCAAGGCCACGAGATGTTGTTTGATGCCCATAAGCGAAAAATTAGGAATTACAAATAACCTCGTTCGGCCAGCGATACGCAGCCTTCACAGCCCACCACCACATGATCCAATATCCGGGTGCCGATCATGTCGAGGGCATTCTTGAGGGTGGTGGTCAGCGTGCGATCGGCTTGGCTGGGCTCCGGATCGCCAGAGGGATGGTTGTGCACCAACCTCAGCTGCGTGGCTATCGAGCCCACACCAAGATTGTGGAATGAATTGCCCTCATTTTTGTCGGCGCCACAACTGGCCGTTGTGGGTCGTTTTTTGCCATTGCGGCGGTGTTCTTCGAGCAGGTTCATGAGCAAGAGAATATCCACGCTGAGATAGATGAAGGCGGGCAAGCGAGCCTGGGGTTTTTTCTATCTATGGCTAAAGCGTTAGATCAGCATTTCTCGGTCATTCCCTAATCGCTTCCAGACCAATAGGGCGGTGAGTCGATAGTAATACCGGCTGGCGTCGGAATGGTCTTTCAGGTGCTGAGTGAGAAACCAGCGCACATGTTTGAGCTGCCAGGTCCAGGGATTATCTCGCTGCCATCGCTGTTGGATAGCCGCCTGCATGATTCGGGCTTGCCGTAGGTGTCGTTGCTGGGTGGCCGTCGAGCCAGTCAGTACGCCGCTCAGGAACAAAGCCATATCAAACGGTTTGCTCATGATCGGCCACCAATGTAGGCCGACACCACATCAATCCGGTTGTGTCCGAGTTCATGGCTGATCTGCTGACGCGCCTGTCGATTCAGTTCACGGTCAATGCGATGGCACTGTCCACCATTGACCGGTGCAGCGTGCCCGGTGAGTTGCTCGTAACGCTCGCAGGCGTAGGCCGCTCGCAGTTCATGAAAACCCTTCAGCCCTTGTTCATGCAGCGTTTCTCGGGCAGGGAGCACGGTCTGTTGCAGGAACGCGGCGTAGCTTTCGTCGCGGGCCAGCAAGTTTCGGCTATGGGGTGGCGACGCATGGCGAGCCAACTGCAGCGCCGCCTTCACCGCCTCATTGGCCACAACCCACCGCTGCGCTGAAGCCCCTGAGCGACCGCCTTTGGTGCCGTCCTGGATATTGATGCGGCCTAAGTGTTCGGCTTCGCGGTGCAAGCGTGGTAGGTCAGCCAGGATCGCTTCGCGCAGGCGCATGCCGGTTGTTCGGGCCAACAGGACAATCGCAGCCACCCGCTCGTGGTGCTGTTCGCCCAGTGCCTCGAGTACTCGCCGCACCTGTTGGCGGTCTTGGCCATCCGGCGCGCGGGTGCGTACGCTCGAGCGCCGCAGTCCTAACGCCTGGCTCGGACTGGCGATCCTGACGTCCTGATCACCGCGCAGCGCGGCGAGGGTGCGGTTGACGCTGCTCAGGCGGTTCTGCGCGGTAGCGATGCAGAGTTCGCCTTGCTGGATCTGCTGGCGCAGGGAAGCGGCATAGTCCTGCAGCGTTAGTCGATCGATCTGGCGCGCATCGTTGTAACCAGGGCCGTCCTCTGACCGACACCAACGCACAAACGTTTGCCAGCGATCGCTATGCGCTTTGACCGTGGCGAAGTGGCCGCCGGCAA
Source organism: Pseudomonas sp. 05N433 (assembly GCF_056396925.1). Lineage (NCBI taxonomy): Bacteria > Pseudomonadati > Pseudomonadota > Gammaproteobacteria > Pseudomonadales > Pseudomonadaceae > Pseudomonas > Pseudomonas sp. 05N433. The sequence goes on from NZ_JBFTML010000034.1 coordinate 51,609, forward strand.
ACAAATCCTTGAGCGCTTGTGGGCCGGCGTAGCTCAGCTGGCGGCCATAGCCAAAGTTGCGACCCTCACGCCGACCGACCAGTGCCATCGTCATCACCGTTTTCGTTTGTTTGCAGAAAGCGCAGCAGGGCTTTCCAGTGTGGGCTGAGCCTGTCCACCTGCTGCCAGTGTGTCGGGCGGATCAGGAGGGCGTTCTCCTGGTGTTGCAGCAGTGCCCCTTCTTCGCGCAGTTGCTCGATCAGCAGGGCGAGGTTGGCAGGCTCAAATGGTGGTGTGGCGACAGCGGCGACAGTGGCGACAATCCGTATCGTTGCTGGCCTGGCGCGTGGCGACAGGGTGGCGACAGAAGCGGCGACACGTCGCGATTCTGGCGGCGATTGATGTTGCGCCTGGTAGCGGCGCACCGCGTCATTGAGGCGAAACATGGCGGACCTCGAAAGTTTTTCCGTCGCGGCTGCTCAGCCAGCGATGCGTGATCAGCGCGACCAATAAAGAGGCGGTATGGTCAGCGCTCTTGCGGGCAAAACGAGGACCGTTGCGATTGACGTCGCGGACGGTGAACTGGCTCCAGCCTTTCTGCACCAACCAACGCAGCAGCCGATCCGCTTCTTCGCGTCGGCTATTGACCGGCTCCTGTTCGGTCAGGCGCTGAATCTCGGCCAGGTAGTAATCCATCAGCGTGGAGGCGCGCTGGATGTGTGCTTCCTCCAACGCACTGGCCTCTTCAACCATGGCTAGCACGCCCGCGATACGCAGTACATTCGCCGCCGCCTTGCCCGCAACAGGCTGGATGCCGGCCAGCTCGCCGAACTCGCCAGACTGGCACTCGATGGTGTCGTGAATATCGATCCAGGTACGACGGGCGCGGGGAGTCAGCTCCAGCGTGACAGGATTGAGTGAGCCATCCTTGTGAAGCGACCAGGGCTGTTGCAGCAGGGCGGTGATCCGCTGTTGGTAGCGCTGGAGTTTGGCATCTCGGGTCAGGTCGATCGCCTTGTAGAGTCGCTGGCCGGCCAGGCGCTCGGGCCAACTGATCAGGCATCGGCCGAGGATGCCTTGGCCATTGATCACCGGGTCTTTGAACAGCTGGTTGGCTAGGTAGGGCTGCAGCATCAGATGCAGGCTGAGGCGGCGGTCATAGGCGCGCAGGCTTTCTCCGGCCATAGAGCGGGTCCGGTCGATCGGGCTGCCATCCCACAGTGTCGACAAGGTGGTGATCGCCTTGAGCAGATTCTCTTTGCTCATGGTGCTGCTGCCCAAGAACTGTCCACCTTCATCATTGAACAAGCCCATGCTGGGCAAGCCATGGCACAGACTTTTGACTAGGGCCTCAATGGTCGGCTCGGCAATGATCAGTCTTGGCGGTACCGGCTCGGATAGTTCACCGCCTTCCGCCTCCGCGTGCTTCTTTGCGGTTTTGGGTTTGGTCATGATGCTGGTAGCGGCGCGATAGGCTTTGAGCTTTTCCGCATACAGGGTCCACTGTTGCCGCTCCCAGTCGCGCGCTGCCCTTAATGCCAGGTAATCCACCGCGCTTTTGCGATCCCCCGAGGACGCCACCGTCAGTAGGTAGAGGGACAGCGGATAGGTTCGACCGTCGAGTTGGGCATTGGCGTGGCCCTGGCTCACCAAGGCAGTGGTAGCCAGCACCGACTGTGCAGCCATGGCGCAGGGTACGCCGATCACCTCGGCCAGTCGTTCGACCGCAGGGCCCAACAGATTCCCGAGTGCTTCGACCGGGTACGGCAGTGGCGTCTGCTGGTATTCCAGCAATGGTTGTGGTGGCTCGAACGCTTCGCACAGTTGCATCGCAATTCTCCTGAGATTATCGACTTCGCCCTCGCTCATCCCGCCACGGTTGTTGAGTGTTATCAGGGATCAAGGCCCCTGCGACCTGTGAGGGTTGTCCACTAACGCGGGACTGACGGCTCTTTACGACCGGGAGCTTGGGCATCTCATGATCTGGCCTCCTGAACACCGATAGCGGTGGGCGGGTGGAGGCTGCACTGGCTGACGAGACCAGCGCCGCGAGATTCTGAGTCGGGTGAAGGCAGTGATGCGATGACCGGGGCATGCCTGACTGTCAGTCAGGTGCAGTCCATTCCCTGGGCTGCGGCACCATCATCTGCATCGCTATTGCTGGTGACTTCGGTATTTGTCACGCCGATTGTCATGAGGGGAAATGCCGCAAAGCCTTGTACGAGTTGGGCTGCAGCAGCGGTAGGAGCGCCCGTCTCTTTAGGGGGCAAAGAGACGGGCAAAAGGTTGGCGCAAGAAATGGCCACGCGGATAAGTTGCTGCAGAGCAGCCAAAAGGGGGCATGAGTTGCCGCAGTGGGCATTCTGGAAGAAGTGGCATCCATCACATCGCTGTGACCGTGCGAGCCGCCGGACGCTAATCGCACTTAGGGGGAACCACCACGATGTGGCGTAGCCTCAAAGGTTCTGGCTACCTGGGTGCTGTTGAGGACAGCGCTTGTACGGTTCTGGTTTAGCGCTCGTTCTGCTCGCGGTCAACAGTATTTTGGTGGCGACTCTTGCGCCAATCGGTAGCGCTGGAAGACCTTGGAACCCGGTGGTTTTCCATAGGCGGGTGGTCGTTCGTCGGTTCTTAATGTGAGCCTGCGTAATTGCATGGACTTGACCATTTGCATTGTCACTGACCAGTCGAATCGCATTCGACCTGACCAGCACACGCTGTAGTGACGACCGGCGGAGAACGGCCAAAAGAAGCCTCTCACATAGGATAATTTTTAATCGAGACCACTTAAGGCACCTACAAAATCGCTGGCCGTTGGGTCATTATCGATAATACATCAGAAGTGGTTAAACCCTACAGGTTCGACTCTGACGCACGGATCAAACGAATAGGAGTTCTAAATGAAAGTCTGGCGACTCGTAGCCCATCACGAAGATGCTCTTAGTGCAGTCGAGGAAATGAAAGAGCGCAACCGTATTGCCATTGGCTGGAGCAAAATAGGTGATTTGCAGCGACTCGATATTATTAATGCATCAAAAATCACCTCTTTGATCACTCAAACATACCCAGATTTAAATAATGCAAATCTGGGCGGCCCAAGCTTATGGAATCTCTATAAGGAAATGAGTGTAGGTGATTTAGTGATAATCCAATCAAACGGTAAACGGAACTGTGTTTTTGAAATATTAGGCCCATATTTATTTGAAGATGGAAAACTACAGATTAAAGGGTATGGTCACCAAAGAGCAGCCTGCCTTACCTCGATTGACGCAGAGATGCTTTGGAAGGAGTCCGGGGGTAAATTAAAGCTAGGGCAAAATACTCGCTGGACGCTTTTCGAATGCAATACACCTTCAGTGCTACGGAATGACATTTTTGAAGAGGGTGAGAGATACGAAATCACAGCTACTGCCATTGAGCGAAACCCTCACGCACGAGAGAAATGCTTAGAGCATCACGGTTATAATTGTTTTGTTTGCAAGTTTAATTTCAAGGAGGCATATGGCGACATTGGAAAAGACTATATTCATGTTCATCATCGAACTGACATTAGTACGAAATGCGGCAAATACGAAATAGATCCGATTATAGATCTAATACCTTTATGTCCAAATTGCCACGCGATGGTTCACACCAGACGTCCTATTTCTATGCCAGTGGAAGAGCTGATCAAGATATATGAGCGTCGTAACAAAGAGTAGATCTACCATTGGTAGATTCCGAATAAATGTTTTTGGTCGATCGAAGCAGCTCGTCAGCGGAGGCTCAGCGCCGATTACTGCCCGTCACGACAGGAAATAATCGGCCGATAGCGGACACTAACGCCCCAATGACTGGCAGCTGGAACGTAGCGCAATATGTCCGACACCGCAAGTGCGAAGTTGATTGGTTTGTTATACGTTTTTCTCTAAGAACTTACCCATTTGAGCGGAAATTGGTGGCGTAACTTCAAAATTACCAAACTTGTTTTTTAGCTCGGGCCAGTGCTTTCTAAGATTACCTCTGTTTCTAGAAAATGGATGCAGCCATACCCAATCTAGAACATGCCCGTCAGCCTTATTCCAAAACCCAGCACCGCCTATCACTCTATTCGGGTAGTGATCAATGTCCTTTACCAAGTCCATCGCTCTTTCGAAAAATAAAACACCAGTAAAGTCGTTGGCATGCTCGGCGCTTTCGTACTGAAGGTAATCATACTTAAACTCTCTCTTAAAGTAGATTGCCATGAGTTCTAATGAATCCCGACACGAGCGAAGATCTTTTGATTCAAGGTACAAAATACTTTTAAAGCCTCCTAAGTCTTCATGTATCGGCAAAGTTATTTCGTAGTCCATATCTTTTCTCAGAATGCATAACTTTCAGGTTAAATGGCAGGTTTTAGCTCGCCCCCAAGAGAGCAGGCGAACGGACTTGAACCGTTTATCATACTACATACTGCGAATATCTGAATTTCCGCCCTGCAGATCTAATTTCCTGTGGCTGAACTTGATATTCGGTTTTTGGGATATATATACCGCTATTCGTTCTTTCTAAATAGCAAAGATTTGGAAAATGTCCAATTAGCCCATGGAGATAACTAACCAGCAAAATCGCGAACGTGGCCTGTCCTGGCGGAATAATTGTTATCGAAAACGCCCCGTCAATCTTGACCGAGAGACTTTCTACTAAGCCTTTAATTTGTTTCTCGACATCATCATTGAAGGTTATTTCAATTGGCCTAGCATCAATCAGCTCGCCATAAATAGACTTTAATTCGTCTATGACTTCTTGGTTGAGTGAGTGACCGGAAAAGTTAATCAATACGGAATTCATGATAGTTCGCCTTGGGATGTATTAAATCCACGCTCGATTAAGAAGTGAACAATTGAGCCCTGCAAGCTCTCGATATGATATGAGTGGCCACCTTGAAGTCTGCGATTGTAGAGGACAGCTCCGCTATCAAATAAATACATTGATGATGCGTTTGATGTGGGCTGGTTTTTAATAAGTTTTATTTTATCTAATGCTTTTTTATTTACTGTTATTTCTGAACTTAACCAGTCAAGCCCTGACTTGTCTGATAATGAAGTGTGGTATGCAATGATTCGTATATCTGCACCAGCCTCAAGCCTCTCAGCTAACGACCTCATAAATGATAGTAAAGACTCACGATGTTCAGATTTAAACTGGTCGGGATGGGCAAAATCTCGTAGATAGATACGCGCAAAATTACAATCTTTTATTTGCTGGTCTATTTCAGAAAACCATTGTTTGCTCGTTAGATCTGCTAATCCCGGGCTGCCACTCTTGCGGACAAGTAAAATCGGTATAATTATTATCGCAGTTATGGCTAATACTATTATCCAGACGGAAAGTCTCACTTCATATTTAACTAAAGATATAAACTTTGCTTCCCAGTCAGAAATCAACGCTGTAGCCAACAACCCAAGAACCACCAAAATCGCAGCAGAAATAACTTTACTCCAAACTGGATCATTCCATATTTTCCGCCAATTTAATGCCATTGATGATTCCTTATTTTGGATGACTATAAGTAGACGACGCATATTGGATAATATTTACGCCACTTTTGTCGTATAACGTCCCTAGTTCGCCTGTAACCCCATGTCGAGTATTGAGTCGATGACTCAATACTCGACATGGGGTTGAGGGAAAAGGCGACAATCGTAGATTGGAGGTTACGAAGTCTTTTGCAACGTGTCTATGGCTGTGGTGGTACAAGGG